>NZ_CFHRBF010000003.1:335762-472381 GCF_984380535.1 Thalassoroseus sp. | reverse complement strand
TCCACACCTGCCCACGCTGAGCGTGGGATTCAACTTGCCGTTAAACGGCGCACTCACTTTGACCAACCAACGATCCCATTAGACTGCCAACATCGAGGGTCAGTAACGGACGGCCGACTTCGTTTCCAAGAGCTTTGCAGAATTGCGATTTTCCACAACCAGGCGGTGAGAGTAATAGCACACCCCGTGGACGTTTAAGCGGATTTCCGCGACTGGGTTGGAGCAACGCACGTTTGCAGAATGCTTTGAGGGATGCGAGGCCACCCAGATGGCTGAACTCTTCCGTGCCGCGATGCAAGGACAGTAGACCGCTTTTCTTAAGCGTTTGCGTCTTCAGTTCCCACACCGCCTCAGCCGTGATCCGCGACTGACGCACAAGCGACAAACTGAATGCGTTTTCCGCTTCCATCCTCGTCAAACCGGCCGCCGCATCCAGCACGGTCTCCATTTCCAAGCTGTCAGGAAGTTCATCCGCTTCGGTGACAATACCCCGAGCGATTCCCTCCAATTGTTCGCGGTTCGGCAGATCATGTTCGATGACAACGAACATTTTCTCCAACTCGGTGGGAATCTGTACGACTGGTGAGAGCACTACGATGATCGTACGGTTTTGTTTCCCTAGTATGATTTGCTGGGCCAACGCCTGGACGATCTCGGCAGATTGCAAGAACCGATGAAAGTTCTGAAGCACCAGAATAGCCGTCCCTCCTGCCGACGCCAGTGAGTTGATTGAACGGATTGCTGCCAACGGATCGTTTGTAGCCGCGTCGGCACCGTCATGAGCAGCAAAGCTCAGTCCGGATTCGATATTCCACCTCGCGAGTTGCCAATGCTCGTCGTGACAAATCTGCGTAATGTCTGATAACACATCCTAATGCTCGTGAGACTCGATCCAGATTCCCGTGAAGCAGGCTTGGACGTATTCTGTGAAGCGAGTTCGGAGACTCAATGGATGCTCCTCTTTCTAAAAAACGGTTTTGAAGTTGACTGTTAGTATTGTTTGTTATGTTCGCTATTCTGTGTGTCCGTTGACTGATGGAATTCGGCAGTCAGCTGCTCACCTGTTCGTTGTCCCAGCGCGCGTTCCATGTAGTCACTTGCCAGACGACAATCGCTGCCGGTAAACCCTCTGGTTTCGATTCGCGACTGACCATTCGGAGCGACAATAATCTCGATCGTTCGAATCATGCATTTCCTCCCACATTGACAGTGAGTTTGATTGAACCGTCATCCAATGACTGCTCGGTAACGGTATGCCCCTGTCGACGGGCCTCGAGTTTGGCTTTTTCGACGGCATAGGCTTGCAGAAACCGATCAAGGTGAGCGGGGTCACCCCAGCGTCCCTCGTAATTGTCGTAACGGACCTGCCCCGTCGCCGTTGCACAAACGACCGGGTATCGCCACTCTGGCAACACCACGCCCATCCCACTCACCGAACTGCTAAACAGTTGAAACGTTCCCTCCAGCGGTTGCGGCAATTCAAGTCGCGTACATGCCAACCCGACCGCGATAGGGTCCCGAACCTCCGTCTGAATCTTTACGACGTGTGACATTTCTCTCCTTTGCGTAGATGAGCTGATCAGAAGCGGTAATTTCAAAGTAAAAAAGCCCCGAAAGGACCTTTTTCAGAGGTCGCTTTCGGAGCTCTCTGGCCAATGAATTCCACGCTCAACGGCTAACGCGATCGCGTTCAAGTATCTTGACACGATTTGGGCAGAAATTTAGCTGTGTGTTCAATCCAACGGCCTCGATGGGGTGGCGGTTTTATTCCAGCGAATGGGTCAAGCAAGCGGTCCATCTCGGCAGTCCAATTGCAGACTAGTTAGACGGTGGGGCGGACTCGCAAATGAATGTCGAGAACAGACTCGCGAGGTGACCCCTAACGTGTGCTTGGAACGATCTGATCTTCGGTGGGCGGTCACATTACCTGAAACCGATCGAGACATCGCACAGAATCGACTTCCGGGCTCATGGTGTCTGGAACACGATTGAAGTTTAACTAACGACAAAACATTTGTTCGACGCTAATCTGCAAACGCTTCTGGATCGAAGCCGCCAAAGTATTTTTAGGCACTCTGATCCCGAAATCACCGAGGTTTACGCAGAACATGATTTAGCAGCTGCAGCTGAGATCGTCTCCGAAGTTGCACCGGCGATGTCTTCGACAGGGGATGTGGCTGCCAGTCGTCTATCCTCGTCGTAGGATGCGCAAATAAAACGTTACTATCCAGCTGGCCCTCCATTGGTTCCCATCCAAACTGATGGTTTACAATGGCGTATCACAGGGGGGAGCAGGTGCATGAAAGTCATTCGCATCCCGTTCCGTGACATCGCAATACGAGCAAAACTGATCAGGTCATCAATATGTTGTGATGCGGCGATCATCTAACCTTCTGTAAGCCAGAGTCTCGGCTTTGCAAATACAAGCTTTAAAACTGGGCTAATGAACGCTCGAACGGTTTGCAATCTCAGCGAGGAGAGGCTTAATGACCTGTGATTCAAGTTGGCCTGCATCAGTTACTTCATGAAGTGGAAGTCCAAGAGTTACAGCAGATTGAATTCCCGTGATCACCTGCTGCCACTTATCTGGTTGATTGGCTTCAGACCACTCGAAAGGTGTTTTATGCCATGTTGGCACTCCGTCGTACGCCGCATCCTTGCGAACCAAATGCCATTGGAACAACTTTGTATCTTTGCTTGTCGGTCCTTTTCCCCACCCCTGAGAGCGTCCGTAGTCAAATGCACCGGCAGTCAAATACGTCGTTCCGTCTTCATTTTCCCGTCCCACTGGAAGGTTGATGACGACCGCGAGATATGCGAGCGTCGATGAAAACTCCGGGTGGGAATAATACCGGAAGAATCGCAACGGCAACCAACCTCTTGGCCGGTCCAAGCTGTAACTTTGCGAATAAACGCTTGTCTTATCGGGTTGCGCCGTCGTCCATCCATGACGGCGAAAAACCTCTTCGCCCGTTTTCAGAAGCAATGCGATGTCGCTGCAGAACCGACGCATTTCGTGAAATGTTTGGGCGACAAGTTGGCTGTCATCAGTCACGGATTAAACCTCCAATTGATCTTTGTTGTATCGTCTAATCGAATCCAACGGTGGGGGAGTGGATTAAATCGCCATAATCTCTGCTGCTGCCATCGCGGCACGTGCATTCCATGAAAGAAGGACAGTCCTAGCCTCTGGCATAGAGAACAGAGGTCCTTAAGGATTAGGTTGTCGCTTGAGTCAAAGACTTCCGGGATTTCTCTCCAACTCAAAGCCAATAAAGCTGTCTTCACCAAGTTGCCGGGGCGTTTTTCCTGGTACTCGGCAATCGATTCGATCACATCGGATTCGGGAAAACCAATACTATCGGTCAGGTAAATCAAGAATGGTTCGGCAGCTTCTTTTCTTGCAGTTAGAATCAAGTTGTCTAATTCCCGGGCAAGTTGATCGTTCAAAGGTTCATCTGACGCACTAGCTTGAGACGATATTCCCGACCTATACTTCGCCTCAATCAAGACAAGCAATTTGCGATTCGCTGGAAGTTGCAGGCGGACTACCAAGTCCGGCTCACAGGGTTTGCCGTCTCCTTCACTCAGGTAAGGCCAAAAGGCGTAGTCTACCGAGTTGATATCTGTGTCGCCTAAGTCTGCCATCCAGTCCAGCGGCTGGCTCCCGTTTATTGACTTTGAACGCGAAAGCAAGGGCAACAATCCAAGAGTTGCAGGAACATAACGCAGCAATCCAAAGACGTTTGACGTGAGAACGTCCTCCATGTTCTGCTGATCGCGCGAGAGCTTGCCATGCAGAAGTGCTTGAAGCATCGAAATTCTATCTCTGAAATGAACGACATATTTGACGAAAGACAATGTGCAGTTTCTTTGATTTGCCGAGGCATCGAAGGGCGTCGTTCTTGCAAAGTTGAAACATTGTTCTCGCTCTGCCGTCTTCGACTAATCCTCATAACAGTGCACCGTGACGACCTTCGGCATGTTGCGGAGGATGCGACCGTCAAAAGAAGTCGTCAGCTCATCGTACCGTCAATTCTCGTATTCATCCGAATCTGCTGAGATCGTTTCAATATCCATCGCTTTGACAATCGGGCTGAAGACTTTTCGCATTGTATCCAATTTGATTCGAAGCCATTCGTGGTATTGAGGCCATTCATCATGGTTATGGAGATCAACAGTCTTTCTCAAATAAATACGGCACGTTCTCCGATTTTCTGGGTTGTACCACACGAGCGTCTCTCCGAGCTCCTGTTCGATTCGATCTTTCATCTCGTAGAGCTGAGCGAAGTAAAGCTTGGCATTGTTGTCAACAAGTTCCAATTCTGCGCGAATCTCGTGAGTATCGTAGCTCTCTGACTGCGAATCGATCAACGAAGCAATTGCATTCAATTTGAAGCCACTTCGACCGACTGCAATGTTCATCCAGTGCTGGGGTAAAGGTTTTGTTGGTTTGAAACTGGCCCCTAGAGTTTGAACGTGCTCACGAAAGCCCGTCCAAAACTGAACTTGCATTTCCTTTGCTGGAGTGAGAGCCATGTTCTCAGCGGACTTAGTTCCCTGGGCGACTCGCTTAGCCCAATCATTGGGAGAGCTGATCACATTGAACTTGGGCGCAATGGGAGAGTCACTGATCCGCCATAATTCGACTTCCAATCCGAAGATATTGATATTCGCGCCGGTCATTTCGTTCAGCCAGTCCAGGGCGGCTCGATGTTCATCAGTAAATCGAGCGGCGATCCAGACAATCGTCACAGCGTTCAACCCGGCGGCGTATGTAATGAGTTGCCCGAGATGCGTATGATCCGTCTTCTCGAGCTGATTCTCGATGAGGACCCAATGATCTGTAGCCGTATCTTTACAGAGAATGTCTGCACGGAAGGGGCCAACGTTCTTCTCTTGAGCCTCGACCTCAAGGTCGATCCCAATCGTATCCCCCAAGAGAGCGATGTTGTCTTCGAGGGCCAACCACGGTGTGAAGTCTCCCGCTTCATTGACCCAAACCGTACGGACATCAACCTTTTCAAGACGCCCAAGATCGACCGTCGCCATGAAGTACTCCTACCGGCTTGTTACCGATTTCCAGTTAAGACGATGTGCCCAAGACGGAGTTTCACAAATCCGATAAGGGCAAATATCATTGGCCGAAATCGGGTTACCAGTACTCTTCACGATCAACTCGTCTGATTGCCGACTACGAAGTCGAAGCAAACTCGACACTGTAACCTGCGTTTCGCCATCTGCAATCTGCAAGTCATGCAGCAAAGCCGCGTAGATCAGTGCTCCGACTTGTGTCGCGTCGGAGAAAAACAACACGACCTGCTTTTCAGCCGTGGTGGCACACTGGAAAATCTCGGCTCCCTTCTTCCATTCGCGTTTCTCGACAAAGCTAAATCGTTGCCATTTTTCGTTCTGTCAAAGTTCGTCCTTTGCACGAATGGTATAAACGCAATCATGAAGAATCTCAACCATTTGAATTCCTTGTTGACATGCGAATCCAGCAGTACAAGTTTGGCGAGTGCGTATGCGACCGCGTCGACGAATACTGATTTGCTCTTACCAAGACTACCTGGATTTCGATGTTGGTTCGGAATGAAAACATGTGAGTGAAAAATGTACGAGCCACTCGTGAGACGACGATTCGAATCGAACGACTCACAACAGAAGATTTCGTAGGATAACCGCTTGTTGCGCAAAAATGAACGAAGCGATGCGCAACAGTTTACGGGCAAATCAAGAGTTGGAGCGCAGATTTCAGGCGATGGTCCACCCGACAGACCGGAATGATGAACTCGGCGTCGTCGACGTGCAGCCTGGTTCTTGGCAACCTCTATATTTGGTCTAATGAGCCATTGCCCCGAGTATTTGAGCAGTATTGAAAACAATACACGTATGAAGAGCATGTTGCCGATCAATTACCTGTCAGATAGTCATCTCGGTGCGCCGTGTTTTCGCGATAATCGCTACGCTCAAAATGACTTTATTTTCTTGAGGGCGTGTCAGGTTGACGTTTGGTTGCCCTTTCGCTGGAGGACGGGTACGTTGGCTGCATTCCAACTTTAAAAAAGACCAAGATCATCGGTGGTGTAACTACCGACATATAGCGGACTATCCCCTATGGAACGAGGAGACTCACTACCTGTCATCGGCCAGATTGCTAGGATTCGGCAGCGGACATATCTTGTTGAACAAGTTGTTAAGCCGAAACGAGTCGCTGACAGCACTTTGGTTCGCCTCTCGTGCGTCGATGACGACAACCAAGGCCAGCCGTTGGAGGTGCTTTGGGAAAAGGAACTCGATCCGACCGTCCTGAGTAGCGAGGCATGGGAAAAGATCGCGGAGCAAGGCTTCGATGATTCACGATTGTTCGCCGCCTATCTGAATACACTGAAATGGAATTGCGTTACATCCACCGACCCAAGGCTATTTCAGTCCCCGTTCCGTGCCGGTATTCGACTTGATGCCTATCAGCTCGAGCCGCTTCGTAAAGCGTTGCGGATGCCCCGGGTCAATCTGTTTATTGCCGACGACGTTGGTTTGGGGAAGACGATTGAAGCCGGACTGATAGCCCGTGAGCTCTTGCTTCGCAAAAAGGTCCGGGAAATCTTCGTCTCTTGCCCGCCTTCAATGTTGTTGCAGTGGCAGGAGGAGTTGTCATCACGGTTTGGGCTGACGTTTGAGATTCTCGATAAGGACTACATGAAGAAGGTCCGCCGAGAAAGGGGGTTCAGCGTGAATCCGTGGAGCACCCACACGCGATTTCTGGTTTCGAATCGGTTGTTGATCGACGAGAATTACGCCGGTCCACTCCGCGACCTACTGGGGACGTTCCGCTCGGGTTCCCTATTCATCTTGGATGAAGCCCACCACGCCGCTCCCTCCAGCGGTCAGAAATATGCGATCGATTCACAAATCACGCGGGCAGTTCGGGACTTAGCTCCCCGATTTGAACATCGGCTGTTTCTCTCCGCTACGCCGCACAACGGTCATTCCAACAGCTTTTCGGCACTCTTGGAAATTCTTGACCCCCAACGATTCTGTCGTGGGGTACCGGTCACAGCTAAACACCGCGATGAAGTGATTGTCCGGCGACTCAAGGAAGACATCCGGGAAATCCAAGGCGGCTTCCCGCAGCGGAATGTCGTGCAGGTCACGATCGATGGACTGCCATCCGATGCCCCCGAGTTGAAGCTCGCTAGCCTGCTGGATCAGTATCGCGAACTTCGCGAGGAACGCTTGAAAAATGAATCCAAACGGAAACAGGCCGCGGCGGGGTTGCTTATCGTCGGCCTACAACAACGGCTCCTCTCGTCGATCGAAGCCTTTGCTCGCACTTTGAAAGTTCATCGGAAGACGGTCCAGCGTCAATGGGAGAAGTCCAAACAGGAACAGATGGACGAATCATCGTCCGGTATGTTTGATCTGCTGTCCGGTTCCGTGGGCAACGACGACGAGCGGGCAACGCTCAACGAAGACGAGTTGCAGGCGGAAGAGGACGCTCAATTCGAGGCGGCTTCGGCGGCGACAATGGGACCGATCGAAGACATGTCCGCGCAGCAACTGTTTGCCCGGGAGCAGCAGATTCTTCAGGAAATGACCGATGTCGCGGAAGATGCCCGTGGCAAGCCAGACGCCCGCGTCAGAAAACTCGTCACTTGGATTCGGGAAAGCATGTGCTCCGAACTCGGTCAGACGGGAGCCAAGTGGAACACCACCCGCGTTTTGATCTTCACCGAATATGACGACACCAAACGTTATCTTGTTCAGCAATTGCAAGCGGCTCTCGCAGGCAGTGACGACGCGGATCGACGGATTGAAATCTTCCACGGCCCCACGCCTCCACAGAAACGGGATGAGATCAAACGTGCGTTCAACATGGACCCGGCCAGACATCCGGTACGGATTCTGGTCGCCACTGATGCCGCCCGTGAAGGGCTAAACCTACAGGCTCACTGCTCAAATCTATTCCACTTCGATGTCCCTTGGAATCCAAGCCGAATGGAACAACGCAACGGGCGGATCGATCGCAAGCTTCAGCCACAGTCGGAAGTCTTTTGCCACTATTTTGTGTACAAGCAGCGACCCGAAGACCGCATCCTGCAAGTCTTGGTGCGAAAGACCGAGACGATCAAACAGGAATTGGGAAGTCTCTCCCAAGTCATCGATTCGAAATTAGCCAAGACGCTGAGCCAAGGGATTCGGCATCGATTGGTCGATTCGATGGAAAGCGAGATCGAATCCGCCGATCTGGATACCCACCAGAAATCGACCATCGCCCAAGAACTTGAAGCTTCTCGGGAACGGCAACACGCTCTCAAGGAACAAATTGAACGATTGCGGACCCAATTGGAAAGCTCGCGAAAATCCATCGGCCTCAATGAAACGCATTTCCGTTCCGCGATTTCCTGCTCTCTGGAGATGATGGGAGCGGAACGATTGAAATCCGCGTCCACGGAAGAGCCAGTCGAACGGTTCGAGTTCCCACCACTCGATGGGCAACTCGGCGCCGATTGGGCCGACACGATGGATACGCTCCGCGTCCCCCGAAAACGGGACCAGAAGATGTGGGACTGGCGACGAGAGTCGCCGATTCGTCCGATTGTCTTCGAAGACCCCGGCACACTGGACGACGACGTGGTCCACATGCACCTGGAACAGCGGGTGGTCCAACGGCTACTCGGTCGGTTCTCCGCTCAGGGGTTTGTCCATCACGATCTGTCCCGGGCCTGCTTGGCTCAAGCCACAGATTCGATCCCCCGGGTGGTTCTGCTGGGCCGACTGTGCCTTTATGGCAACGGAGCGGCTCGGCTGCACGAAGAGTTGATTCCCGTCACCGCTCGTTGGACTGATCCAGAAATCCGTAAGGAACCGCTCAAGCCGTATGCCAAGGATGCGGAATCGAAAACGATGGCTCTCCTCGATGAGTCACTCTTGAAAGCCAAAGGTGCGAAGCTCACCGAAACGGTCATGGATCAGCTTCAACAGTCGGCTCCGCAAGATATCGCTGAACTGCTCGAACACTTGAAAACGCGCGGTCAAGAATACGCCGAAGACGCTGAGAAGAAACTCGCAGCTCGCGGCGAAGCCGAAGCCAAGGCGATGCGGGAAATCCTGGAAACCCAGCAAAAACATATTTCGGAAACCGTCAAACGCTTGGCAAAAATGAACCCGCAACAGCTCCGCCTGGACTTCGGCGATGAAGAGGATGAATTGCTCCAATTGGATGCCAACAAAAAATACTGGTCAAAACGGCTCGAACAAATTCGGGAGGAACTCAAGACCGAACCCAGCCGGATTCAGGACGTGTACTCCGTAATGGCTCGGCGCGTGGAGCCGGTGGGTCTGGTTTATCTCTGGCCGGTGACAGGGTGAGACAATGGCGACGATTATACTTCCACAATCCGGCAACGCCGATGAAAAAATCGAACACGAATGCCAGTCAATGGTGCTTGTAGGTGCCAATGGATCAGGCAAGACACGTCTTGGAATATGGATTGAAAACGAACATCCGCATGCCCATCGGATAGGAGCACAACGGTCGCTCGTCTTCACCGAACAAATTACACCTCGTTCGACTAAGGTGGCAAAGACTTTTTTGCTGTATGGCTCTTACAACGAGCGGCCAGACCTGGATGAAGAATTTGTCATCGAACGGGCACGTGAGCAAAAGCTCAATAGCCGTTGGGGTAGGCGACCCGAATCTCATCTCCTTAATGACTTCGATCATGTGCTGTCTCTTCTCGTCGCGTTATATCAACGGAGGAACGAACAGTTCACTGAAGACTACAAGGCGAACAAGATTTCGTCAGGTGAAGACGTTCCGAAATCGGCA
This sequence comes from Thalassoroseus sp., assembly GCF_984380535.1. NCBI lineage: Bacteria > Pseudomonadati > Planctomycetota > Planctomycetia > Planctomycetales > Planctomycetaceae > Thalassoroseus > Thalassoroseus sp. The sequence goes on along the minus strand of NZ_CFHRBF010000003.1, from coordinate 462,549 downwards.
CTTGACCAAACGCTAGCGGTTTGGCATAAGGTAATGCCTCACCGAAAGTTGGAACTATCCGATAATAGGCTTACTGCGCGCAGGATAGACTCTGATGAAAACTACTCCGGCTTATCAATGAGTGACGGCGAACGTGTTGCATTCTATCTTACTGCACAGGCTATGTGCGCTCCTGCACAATCTCTAATCATAGTAGATGAACCTGAGGTCCATCTGCACAAAGCGATTGAAGCAACCCTGTGGGATGCAATTGAGGCAGAGCGTTCTGATTGCACCTTTCTCTACATCACCCATGACCTTGAATTCGCCGCTTCACGTTCAGGGACGGACACTATTTGGGTCCAAGAGTTCGATGGAAAGAACTGGACATGGCAGCTAGTAGGCGACGTTGAGGGTTTTCCGACTGATCTAACCCTGGAGATACTCGGGAGCCGCAAGCCCGTGCTTTTCGTCGAGGGTACGCGAGACAGCATTGACACGCTTCTGTACCGTCGAATCTACTCCGACTTCCATGTAATTGCCCGCGAGGGTTGCGCCAAGGTTATTGAATCGACAGTGGCATTGCGGCAGGCTGGAGGATTTCACTCAACCAATGCGACGGGCGTAATTGACCGCGACTTCCGGGCAGACGAAGTGCTGGAAGGATTAGAGAAAGACGGTGTTTTCACGACTCCTGTCGCCGAAGCTGAAAATGCAATCTGCTTACCGTGTATAGTTCGAGCAGCAGCCAAGCACTTTAAGCGTGACGAAGCGGACATACTAGACAAGGCGACATCGGCTGCATTCGAGTTTCTGGATCATCAACTCGATCATCAGATTAAGCAGCGGGCAAGCCAAGAAATTCGTCATGCGCTGAGTCAATTTTCCTCGAAGGGAATTAGCAACAGGGAAGACTTTGAGCAGGCTGTCGTTGAGTTCAAAGAAAAAGTCGACGCAGGAACATTCTACGACGACGCAAAGCAAAAGTTTCAGACGGTTAGGAACGATAAGGACTATCTCGGGCTACTTCGGCTGTTCAATAATAAGGGGCTGGAAGACAAGGTGGCGAAAGCAATAGGCTTCAGCGATGGGAAAACTTTTCGGGAATGGGTGATCGCCGAGATCGACGACTCTTTGACATCGGAAAGCCCCTCTGAAATCGGGAGCGAAATTTTGGCGGGTCTGCAACAAATATTCCCAGTGATCCCAACACCGACTGAGGTGTCAGCAAGACAGCCGAGTACTTTAGTCTCAAGCCGAGAGCAGGTTGGGGATGCCTAAATCACCTGAAGAATATGCCCATCTCGAATGGCTGGGCTATGTCCAGCCGATCGGTCTTGTGGTGTCTGTTCCGGCGATGCTGGAAGCTCAATGTTACGTCAACAAGAACATTGGCGGCGAACACGCACGCTTCTTGGATTGCCTGCCGCGTGACAAAAACGACGAGATCATCCCGGAAATCCCCGACTTCCCCGTTTTCGCTCACAAATGCTTGGACTGGGAACCGGAGGACATCACGGAAATCCCGCAACGGGTTTCACTCTCGGACGAGGTCGGCTCCCTGGAAGTCATTCTGCCGCAATACCACGAAACTCTGCGACCCACACATGCGGTTCCAGTTTTCGATCCGAAAGAAGGCGAACCGCCCTGGCAAATGCTCATTCAGCAGTTGTCACTCGGTACGAATTTCGACGACGCCAGCGAGTCCGACAGTGGCCACCATTGGAACGCGGCTCCGCAATTGAAATTCGAGCGGTTGCTGCGAGAGAGCCAGGTGCCGATCGGCTTGCTCTCCAATCGTCGTCAGCTGCGTTTGGTCTATGCTCCACGTGGCGAGAGCAGTGGCCATGCCACGTTCAATGTCGATGAAATGATGCAAGTCGCCGGGCGACCGATGTTCGCGGCCCTCCACATGCTGTTGTCCGCCGACCGCATGTTTACGCTCGACGAAAAGCAGCGACTTCCCGCGATCCTCGTCAGCAGCCGCAAGTACCAGAACACCGTTTCGACCAAACTGGCCGAGCAGGTTTTGGCGGCTCTGTATGAATTGATGCGGGGCTTTCAATCGGCCAACGATGTTCACAAGGGCGAACTGCTCAAGGACGTGCTCGCCCGTGATCCCAACCAGGTTTATGCCGGTTTACTGCAAGTGTTGATGCGGTTGGTGTTCGTGTTGTACGCCGAAGACCGCGATTTGATGTCCAGCGATCCGGTGTATTCCAACAATTATTCGATCACCGGGCTGTTCGAGCGGTTGCGGGAAGACAGTGGCCGTTTCCCCGACACAATGGACAGCCGCTTCGGGGCCTGGTCGCAACTGTTGACGCTGTTTCGCTTGGTGTTCGAAGGTGGTCAGCACGGCTCATTCAAACTGCCTGCCCGCAAAGGGTATCTGTTCGATCCAGACCGTTATCCGTTTCTGGAAGGTCGCACGCCGAACGGCTCGACCGACCAGCCCGATTCCATCCCGCGGATTTCTGATGGTATCGTCTTTCGCGTGCTGCGGAATCTGCTCATTTTGGAAGGCGAACGGCTCAGCTACCGGACGCTCGATGTCGAGCAAATCGGTAGCGTCTACGAAACGATGATGGGCTTCAACTTGGAAGTGGCCTGGGGGCAGTCCATCGCCATCAAGCCGACCAAGTCCCACGGTGCCCCGGCGACTATCAATCTGGACGAACTGCTGGAAACGAAGAGCAAGGACCGGGCCAAGTGGATCAAGGAGCAAACCGATCAGAAAATCACCGGCCAAGCCCTCAAAGACCTGAAAGCCGCCGATTCGATTGATGACCTGCTCACGGCTCTCGATAAGAAGATTGCCAAGAAGGTCACGCCGCGGGTTGTGCTGGCCGGGTCGATTGTGCTTCAGCCGAGTGATGAACGTCGCCGCAGCGGTTCCCACTACACGCCGCGTTCGTTGACTAAGCCGATTGTGGAAACAACGCTCGAACCGATTCTCAAGCAACTCGTCGAACCGCCCCGGGAGGAACCGGAAACGCAGAAAACGCTGCTTGGTGGAAAGGGTCGTAAGACCAAGGTGCAGGCTCTCAAGTCGGAGCGGGATGAAGAAGCGGCCCGGCTGGCTCAGGAAAAAGGCCATCCCCACCCCCGGCAGATTTTGAATCTCAAGATTTGCGATCCGGCGATGGGATCGGGGGCGTTTTTGGTGGAAGCCTGTCGGCAGTTGGGGGATGAATTGGTGGCGGCGTGGCATGCTCATGAATGCGTGCCGACGACGGACATTCCGCCCGACGAAGATGAAATCCTCTATGCCCGCCGCTTGGTGGCCCAACGCTGTTTGTACGGCGTCGACAAAAACCCGATGGCGGTCGACCTCTCCAAGCTGTCGCTCTGGTTGGCGACGCTAGCCAAGGATCACCCCTTCACCTTTCTCGATCATTCACTGCGTCACGGCGATTCCCTGGTGGGTCTGACCGCCGAACAGATTGCGGACTTCACCTGGGATTCAAAACCCAGCAAGAAAAAACGGGGCGAAGGCATTACCTTCCGATCGAACATTCAGTCGCGATTGGAACAGGCGACCGAATACCGCAAGAAGATTCTTGATGCCCGGGAAGATGCTCCCTACCGCGACCAAGAAGATCGCATGGCGTTGGCCGATGAAGCGTTGTCACTTCCGCGACTAATCGGTGATGCTTGTGTCTCGGCATTTTTCTCTGCAGACAAAAAGAAAGCCCGTGAGGAACGGCGGGACGAGTTGTTCTCAATGGTTGCGGACTATTTGGAAACTCAGGACTTGGTGAATCGACAGCCGGTTGCCGATGCCGTTAAGAGCCTGCGAACTGGCGAGCATCCTGTCCCTCCGTTCCATTGGGAGATTGAATTTCCAGAAGTCTTCGCTTGGGAGAATGGCGGCTTTGAGGCGTTCGTCGGCAATCCTCCATTCTTGGGTGGAAAGCGAATCTCTAGTACGTATGGGAAATCGTATTCGCAGTGGATTTGTTCGCAAAGCGAAGGGACAAATGGCAATGCTGATCTAGTTGCGCACTTTTATCGTCGCGCGTTTGACTACTTGCGAGAGAACGGGGTGCAATGCCTCATAGCCACTAATACAATTGCCCAAGGCGATACTCGCCGAGCGGGACTTTATTGGATTGTTTGCAACGGTGGTAACATTATCTTTGCTACAAAACGGATGCGATGGCCAGGCGTTGCTGCAGTTGTTGTCAGTCTAGTAGCAATTAGGAAAGGCCCAGCGAACACAACAAGACTTCTTGACGGAAAGCCGGTTTGTTTGATTACGGCGTTTCTTTTTTACCGCGGAGGGAATGATGATCCAGTAGCCTTGAAGGCAAATTCGCAGCTGTCACACATTGGTTGCGATCTTAAAGGGCACGGGTTCCTCTTTGACGACACGGATGACTCAGCATCTTCCATCGAGCAAATGGAGCTCTTACTTTCGGATGACATCCGCAATCAAGAACGAATCAAGCCATACATCGGTGGCGAGGAAGTTAATAATAGTCCGACTTCATCACATCATCGTTTTGCGATTTCCTTCGACCAGATGGATTCTAAGCAGGCGAAGTCGTGGCCTCAATTATTTGAGATTGTCGCAAAGCGAATACCTTCCGAACGGGCTTCGCAATCGAAGGAGGTTGCACGTTGGCCATTCTGGCAGTATTGGCGTACTCGCCCTGAACTTTACGCGGCTTTAGATGGGAAACAACGCACTATTGTTATCAACTGCGGTGCCTGTCCGCACATGGCGTTCACGTTCCTGCCAACTAATGTGATTTACGCTCATACTCTAACTGTTATTGCGTCTGATTCCATTGGCCTCTTCGATGTGCTCCAGTCACGAATTCACGAAGTATGGGTTAGGTTCTTTGCTTCTTCAATGAAAGATGATTTAAGGTATACGCCGACCAGTTGTTTCGATCCCTTTCCCATGCCGAATGCGTTTCCAGAGAATTCAGGCTACTTCGAAAATCGTGCCCAATACATGGCAACGAAATGTGTGGGGCTTACTGAGACTTACAATCGCTTCCACAATCCCGACGAAGATTCATCCGAAGTTAAGAAACTCCGCAATCTTCACGGCGAAATGGATCGAACCGTGTTGAGAGCGTACGGGTGGGACGATCTCGCGGAGCAAGCAACGTGCGAGTTCTTGCTCGACTACGAGGAAGAAGAGGACGACGATCCCACGGCGAAGAAGTCCAAGAAGAAAAAGCCGTGGCGATACCGTTGGCCCGACGAGTTCCGCGACGAAGTCCTCGCCCGCCTCCTCGAACTCAACGAACAACGAGCCCTCGAAGAAAAACTCGCCGGAAAAACCGCGGCCAAGTCGGGACAACGGAAAACAACCAAACCGAAACCCACCCCAGGCAATCTGTTCTCCCAGAAATTGGATCGCAACGATCGCTATGCTCTCCTCGCTCTTCGAGCCTGGGACGGCAAACCCCTGACACGCCGGGCATGGAACGCCGCAATGATTTTGATGTTGGACGACAGACTGCGAACGGCATTGCTGGATAACAAGACAACCGCACCCCGCAAACAAGCTAGTGATGCTAGCCTCGATGAAATTCTGACTGGGATGTCGGCAGATGACTATGTCGAGATCGACAACACCGGCCCTCAACAAATTTTGCGTGTCGGCCCCGCAGCTCCTTCAACCGCCAATGCTCCCACCGAAGATCAAAACCGCATCAACGAAGTCAAAGAGTATTTCCGTCGTGAGGCGGAAGCCGGAAACGTGACCGAAAGCGAGGAATTTGTCGATGCCGAAATCGACTTTGTTTCCGCTTGATCGGGAACCGCTGAAACCTTCACCTGAACGTCAGGAGCCGGTGCTATGGCTCAGGCGGTTGGTGATTCTATCCGGTTTGGATTCAGCATCCATCATTCGCGACATCGAATTCCGCAGAGGTCTCAACATCATTCAGACGCGGCAAATGGAACTGCAGGGCGGTCCCGTGGCCGGTCACAGTGTCGGCAAGACCCTCTTGATGCGTTTGATCCGCTATACGCTTGGTGAGCCACACTTTGGTGTCGATGAAACGGAAGCGAACGTCGCTGCGGCGTTAAAGACAGGGTTTGTCGTTGCCCGTTGGCGAATCGCAGGTGTGGATTGGATTGTTGTTCGGCCACTCAACCAGACTGCATCAACGGATTCCATCGCTGTACGAAGTGACGACTGGCGTCAGGTTATTGAAGAGTATCCCGGGGGGATGCCTCACAAAGAATTCAGGAACGCCGTCCGCGAAGCGGTTTTCGACGGCTTGCCAATCCTTACGCTTCCGCGCGGTCGGGATGCGAAATGGCTGGATGTTCTGGCATGGCTGTCACGCGACTACCAATGCGGATTCCGACGAGCCAACGAATGGCGACATGTCGATGCCAACTCCGGTCCGAGTCTTGATCGAGAAGAAAACAGCTTGATTATGCAATGGTTGCTTGGTTTCATGAGCGAGGATGAGATCAAACTAAAGCTGAAGCACCGGGGGCTGCTTGATCAACAGGCGAAACACAAGCGAGAAGAAGACCGGCAGCAGAATAAACTGGATAGCCTGCGACCTGCCGTGTGGGAAAAGCTAGAGTTGGATCAAGAGACCGAAATCACCGACGGTCAGAAGACGTTTGATTCTGTGAATCCTGTCAAAGTTGTGGAAGACCAGGTTTCTTCTCTTCAAAAACTGAAAGCTGAACGACAGACCCAGTCCCGGATCGCTGAACTTGAAGGCAAACGAGACGCTATTCAGGAAAAACTTATCGACGCCGAAGCAGCGATTCGATCCCACAAGAACATGCTCACGTTCTATGCCAAGCAAATTGAACAATACGAGTGTGATCCACTGAAAGCCTACGAAAAGTGCCGAGCCGAACCAACGTGCTGGATGAGGGCGAAAGCCAGAGAAACAGACGATCCCGCAAAGGACCACCATCTGGATGACCTGAAGAGCCTTCAGCAAGCAGAAAGCCAAAAGCTGTCGGCAAGTGAGTCTCGAAAGGCGTCTTTTGAGGGTGATCTCAAGCAAGCAAACAGCCGAATACAAGCCGAAGGAGCGCGAGTTGCCGAAGAACTGTCGGGCATCGACGAGAGCATCGGCAAATGGCGGGGATATGAAGGCGACGCGAAAGCCTATCAGAAAGTAGTCGTATCGTTATCTGAAGCCAGTAGGTCGTTAAAGCGATCAAATCGCGAGGTCGATTCGTCCAATGAAGTCCAGAAAGACGTTCGCGGCAAACACGGCGACAAGATCGAGCTGTTGACCGAAGTCTACCAGCAGACCTTGCAACGAATCTTTGGTGGCGACGCAGTCGGGCAGATTCAAGTTGATGGGAATGGGCTTCAACCGGCTCCCGACAAAAAGTTGGGTCCAGCAGGTGCCGCAATGTCGGTTCTGACGACCGTGTTGGCGTTTGACATTGCTTGTGTGGCGGCAAGTGCTTATGGGGTCGGTCAGCACCCCAGGTTTTTGATGCACGACAGCCCCCGCGAAGGTGAGATGCAGCCACCGCTTTTTAGACGCTTGTTTGAAATCGTTATTGAGTTGGAAGAGCAATTCGAGCCGCCAGAGTATGCGTCTTTCCAGTACATTATCACGACCGCATCGGAACTCCCACGTGAGATTGGCGGGGAAGACTTTCCCTACGTTCGTGAAACGCTGGATGCACTCAGCGACGATGGCCTGTTGCTGAAAACAAAGTTTTAGGACGAGAAGGCTATCGATTATGAAACCAACCGACGTTCGCTCAAATCTGATCGATGCCCTGCGGCTGGATTTGGTTGGCCCGATGGGTTCGTCGGGCACGCCAACCGAAACGCTGCCGCAGGCGCCTTCGCGTTGGTATCTGACCGGGTTTTTGGTGCCGACGGAGGCGGATGAATCCCAACGGGTCGATCCAACCAGTGACGATGAACTCGATCAGGCTGCCGAGCCAGCAGGTATCGATGATGACAAAACGCCCGAACCTGCCGCCGCTCGGCGTTCATATCTGCCCAGCAGCATGGGGCTGAGCATTCTGATCCCGAAAGGCGTGGAAAGCCTGACGGCCACCGTCCGCTATGGAGACTACATCCGGGTTGAGCAGGAAGAAGGCGAAGACGGCCCCCATCAGTGGCGACGGATTCCCCGCGAAGAACCGATGACGCTAAATTTTGGCGACAAGGTCCCTGATTCGGGCAAGAAAGACGTACCGAATAGTCGTGGTGTCGAGATCGTCTGGTCAGTTCGGGGGATTCCTGATTCTGGAGTGATTGGAGGGTTGCCGGACGGAACGCGAAGTGTCTCTGTGTTCGTCGTCAACAAACGGGTTCCCTCGCCGGATGAAGTCAGCGATGAAGCATTCATCTTTCAAGTCGAGTTAGAACTGACCTGCGAACAATCCTTCATCGCGCGTCCAAATCTGAGAAGTCTGGAAAGCGACGATTGGGACGAGCGGGTTGCCGATCTTCAGTACCGCGATATTTGTGAATTCTCGGTCGGCCACAGCGTTTCCACGGCTGCCTTCGTCGATGACGAGTGCGAATGCCACAAAGTGCAAACCCGCTGGATTCCCGATGCCGAAGTGGAGCGGGTTGCCCCGGCAAAGATTGACGGCGTGGAACTCAAAATGGAGGAACTGGCCCAACTCAAGGATGGCGACGACGCGAAAGAAAAGCTCGGGAACTTCGTCACCCAATACCGGGAGTGGATCAAACAACAAGCCGCAATCGCACCGAGTTCCCCACCGCGCCGGAAAGAAACGTCCGAAGAACTCCTGAAGCGTGCCGGGTTCGCCGCCGACCGCATTGAAGCGGGAATCGCATTACTCAGCGAAGACGATTGCTTGGAAGCGTTCCGAATCGCCAATAAGGCAATGGCGGCTCAAGGTCGCAGACGGCTCGCCATGTTGCTCGGCAAAAAGCCCGACGAGATTACCCCAGCCTGGCGCCCCTTTCAGCTAGCGTTCTTGCTGATGAACCTGAAGGGAATTGCCACACCCGAAGAGGCAGACCGAGAAATCGTCGACTTGCTGTTCTTTCCCACTGGTGGTGGTAAAACTGAAGCGTATTTAGGTTTAGCGGCCTTCACGCTCGTCCTCCGACGCTTGCGAAACCCGGGAATCACTTCCGCGGGGCTCAGCGTGCTGATGAGATACACACTGCGGTTGTTAACGCTCGACCAACTCGGTCGTGCGGCAGCTCTGATTTGTGCGTTGGAACTCGAACGTCAGCAGGACGTGACCAAACTCGGGGCATGGCCGTTCGAGATTGGATTGTGGGTCGGGATGGCGGCGACTCCTAACCGAATGGGGGCCGTAAACGATAAGTCCCGCGAATCCGCCCGGGCGAAAACCATTACCTACAAGAACGATGATCGCAACCCGTCCCCAATCCCCTTGGAAGAATGCCCTTGGTGCGGAGAGAAGTTTACCAAGGATTCGTTCCAACTGGTGCCAAACCCAGAAAATCCGACTAATCTTCAAGTCCGATGCTTGAACCAGGATCGGCACAACAAAAAAGACATTCAATGCGACTTCGCTAAACAGAGACTCGATTTGCCGATTCTGGCCGTGGATGAACCGATCTATCGGCGGCTGCCCTGTTTCATGATCGCGACCGTCGACAAATTCGCCGCCATGCCCTGGACGGGCGAAGTCGGCGGATTTTTCGGTCGAGTCAGCCGTGGCGATTCTGAGGGATTCTACGGTCCCTGCCATGCCACGTCTGGTCGCCCGCTGCCTGTTGAGCGTCTCTTGCCTCCCGATCTTGTCATTCAAGACGAATTGCACCTCATCTCCGGCCCATTAGGCACGATGGTCGGCCTTTACGAGACAGCATTGGATGAGTTGTCAACAATCGAGAAGAACGGAAAACGGATTCGTCCGAAGATCATCGCCTCGACAGCCACTGTACGCCGTGCCGAAAGTCAGATTCGAGCGCTGTTCAATCGCCGAAACGTGGACGTGTTTCCGCCCCCAGGACCGGACGTGCGAAACTCTTTCTTCGCGCGAACGCATTCGACTGATGAAAGCAACGCTCGGCAGTACCTGGGTATCGCGGCCCAGGGGCGCAGTCCGAAAGTCATCATGTTGCGGGTGTATTTGACGCTGCTTTCAGCCGTCCAGAAAGCCTACCACGAGGCCGGTGGAAAGAAGATCGATGATAACCCTGCCGATCCATATATGACTCTGCTGGGGTACTTCAACAGTCTCCGGGAATTGGGCGGTGCAAGACGATTGATTGAAGACGAGGTCCGCACCCAATTGACCGCCCGGGGACTTCGCAAGCGGTTCGGCGAATCGGAAGGGCTTTTTCGCGACCGCACCATTGCCTATGAAGTGGTCGAACTGACCAGCCGGGTCAGTACCGACAAAGTTTCCGAAGCGAAACGGAGGCTGGAGCAACCGTTCCGTGAAAAGGATCACGTCGATGTCGCCATCGCGACGAACATGATTTCGGTCGGTTTGGACATTACGCGGCTCGGTTTGATGGTCGTCTTCGGACAACCGAAAACGAGTTCGGAGTACATTCAGGCAACTAGTCGTGTCGGTCGTGACCACGAAAAGCCGGGCTTGGTCGTGACAATCTTGAACGTCCATCGACCCCGGGACCGTTCGCATTACGAGCGATTCTCGGCATTTCATGAGTCTTTCTATCGAAGTGTGGAGGCGACCAGCGTGACACCGTTCTCTCCCCGGGCGTTGGACCGTGGTTTGGCGGGCACGCTCATCTCCCTGGTTCGACAGGGGCATCTGCCCATGACTCCGCCACGTGGCGCCACGGAGATTCTCAGCCAGTTGCCTCGCCTCGACTTCGCTCTCAAACGGTTATCTGAAAGAGCTGTCGAGACGCATCAGAATAGTTCATCGGAGGAAGCCGAGCAGCTTCGTCTTACCGTGCTGGAGCGATGTAAGGACCTCCTCGACGAATGGAGCCGGATTGCCAAAGACCTTCATGATTCGGGTGGTGCCCTGCAATATCAAACGGAGCAAGGCAGCGCTCAACGGCTTCTTTACGAGTTTCTCAATCCAGACCTCAAGACGCTGCCGCCCAAACATCGAAAATTTCGGGCCAATCGGTCAATGCGGGATGTGGAGCCAAGTGTCAACCTGTGGCTCAAAACAATTGACGGCGTGGAACTCGAGACTGAGGAGGACGGACTATGAGTAGACGACCGGGAAGCCGTCCTCCTGGCCAGATTCGCCAGAGTCAGTTATTAACATCCTTTGGGCCTGGCTCAATGCTGGACCTGCCGAATCACTCTGTGCTGGTCGGTGGGCTCGATACATGGTCCACGGGTGGCGACGAGATCATCGAACCCAGGTTGGTGGACAAACTCAAGGAGCTGTTTGATCCACCGCTGACAATGTTGAAACTCTATTCGCCACCGCCTGATTTGGATGATCCAGCGGTGCCGAAGACCGGGATCACCGCTTGGCAGTTTCCGGAGTGGTTCATCACACAGGATGTCGATCTTGAAGCGAGCCGTGGAACGACTCGAGCACGGATGCTGGTGCATCGTCGCAGACTCATTAAAGGCAAGTTCATTGACGACACGAAAAAGAAACGGGCCGTCGTGCCAGTGCGTTTCGTACGCGCTTGTCGCGGTGGACACATCGGTGACATAGACTGGTACCACTTTGTCCACAACGGGGAAACCGACTGCCGTCGTCAGCTTTGGATTGAAGAGCGCGGCACCACTGGCGATCTCTCCGAAGTTTGGGTGCGTTGCGACTGCGGTAAAGGGGAGCGAAATATGCTCCAGGCTTCGGAACAACGCATTCGAGCTCTGGGCAATTGTGACGGAAACCGTCCGTGGCTCGGACCGTACTCGAAAGAAAAGTGCGGAGAACCAAATCGCCTTTTGATTCGCACGGCGAGCAATGCGTATTTCTCGCAGCTGATGAGTGTCATTTCACTACCCGACCGCGACGAGAACATCCGCGAGGCCGTCGAGGCAGTTTGGGATTTTATTAGCGAGGTGGAAGACACAGGTGAACTTAAATACGAACGAAAAAAGGCAAAAGTACACGCTGCCCTGGAAGGTTTCTCGGACGACGAGGTCTTTGAGGAAATCAAAGTTCGACGCGGACAATCGCTTCAACAGGCCAAGACGATCAAGCAAGCTGAAATTGAAACCCTGAGTTCAGCCAAAGGGGAACTTGGTGACGACCGTCCCGACGGCAATTTTTTTGCACGAACACTTCCCCGCGAAATCTGGCATGCCCCCTGGATGGAAAACATTGAGCGAGTGGTGTTGGTTCACCGGCTTCGAGAAGTCACCGCTCAAGTCGGCTTTACGCGATTTGAGGCGATTTCACCTGATATTGATGGCGAGCTAGAAATGGGCGTACGCCGGGCTTCGCTCACCCGAGATGATCCGCAGTGGTTGCCTGCCGTCGAAAACCGTGGTGAAGGAGTCTTTATTCAATTCAAAAATGAAAGGGTTCAAAAGTGGTTGGCGCGAGACGATGTTAAGAGACGCGGAGACGTGCTTGAGCGCGGACATCGGATTTGGGCTGAGGAGCACAAGCAGTCGAAACGGAAATTCCCCGGACTGCCTTACATTCTGATGCACTCGCTTTCTCACTTGCTGTTGACCGAAGTTTCGCTCGAATGCGGTTATCCAGCCAGTTCCATTCGCGAACGCATCTACGCTATCCCCGATGTTGGATACGGAATCCTATTGTTCACTGCCACCTCAGATGCAGAAGGCACGTTGGGCGGTTTGGTTCAGGTTGGCCGTTCGATCCATGTGCACCTTCGAAATGCTTTAGAACTTGGCGGACTTTGCTCGAACGATCCCGTCTGTGCTCAGCACGAACCCAGCAATCCGCATGAGCGACGATTTCTGCATGGAGCCGCCTGTCACGGATGCCTATTGATTTCTGAAACATCTTGCGAGCAGCACAACGAGTTCCTGGACCGGGCATTGGTTGTTCCAACCGTGGACAACCTGGGAGTCGAATTCTTTCGGGCTGGCGAATTATGACGGCAATATTCTCAAAGCTCAGCAATGCCGACCTCCGCGAATTGACCTCCGCCCTAAGGTCGCGGAGAGTATCCGCTCCATTCTCCGCGCTGCAAGTCAAACGGGTTCTTTCTCACCGGCTTGCGGAAGAAGTCACAACTTCACTGAATCAAATGGTCGAGCTGGGTTTTGGGGAACAGCAAATCGCCGTGACGCTCGAAATGATCCTCACCGATCGTACGGATGGCAGAAAATCAGAGCCCCCAATCGATCTTGTCACCTCCGGCCCAGAAGCTCCCGGTATTGCCAATCGTGACACTGCTGTCGTTGTTCGCGAACTTTTCGCTCATGCCAAGAAATCTGTTTTGGTAGTGGGTTATGCGGTCTATCAAGGAGATAGTGTCTTCGAGGCGTTGGCCAACCGCATGGAAGAGCTGTTGGAGATCGACGTCAAATTGTTCCTGAACATTGCTCGTCCTGACAATGACATGACTGCGTCGGAAATCCTCATTTCTCGCTTCGTTCATCGATTCAGAGAACATCAATGGCCGAAAGGATGCCGTATGCCTCAAGTCTACTACGATCCAAGATCAGTCGCCGAGAATAAGCGGTCGTCACTTCACGCAAAATGCGTGATTGTAGATTCAGTGCAGGTCTTTATATCGTCAGCAAATTTCACAAAGGCTGCACAGGAACGGAATATCGAGGTCGGACTAAAAATTGACTCAATCCGATTGGCGGAACGACTAAACAGGCACTTTCAACTTCTACACGAACATGGTTTAGTGATACGTGCAGTCTAACACTGCTTTACACTGGGAACTTGACTTTTAACCGATTGAATCCGTCTGCCGAAGCAAAAGGTCCAGATAGCGGCAGGAAAATAGAAGCATGTGTAAACGTCTCTATTCCAAAGCTCGTGCAATGAAGCTGAAAGTTCGTAAGGAGTTAGCCCAGGAAATATTACAGCGTAACAAGCAAGACGGACTACTGTGCTCAAGCTATCATGAGTTGTGGTTTGATGAATCCGAAAGCGATCCCGATTTTGTCTCCAAAAATCGAAGAGAATTTCGAAATCTTCGATTTCGCGAATATGGCATTGTGCAGTGACCAGCATCGGTGCTGCTATCGCATTTCGCATTAAGACATCTAACCTGCAACCTAAGCGATCAAAACCTAGTTTTCAGTGAGTCTCTTGAGAAATGATAGGCCGCACGATTCGCATTTATCTCGTCGACGGTGTTCCCGCAGGCGTGTTGACGGCGGAGATTATCAACTGGACTGGAAAGGTGGTTGTCGCTCCACGATCGCAGCTTTCTGCCCTTGCCAAACGTGACGAAGTGAAGCGAACGGGGGTTTACTGTCTCGTCGGTCCCGATCCTAATGTCCCAAACAAAGAGTCGATCTACATCGGTGAGGGAGACAATGTTTGGTCCCGTCTTCTAAACCACGATAAAGATGAAAGCAAAGATTTCTGGAATCGCGTGGTCTTCGTCACCAGTAAAGATCAAAACTTGACGAAGTCACACGGGCGATATTTAGAGAGCCGAGTCATTCAGATGGCCCACCATGCTGGCCGAGCGACAGTGATGAATGGCACCGCTCCACCGCTGCCGCCCTTGCCGGAACCCGATGTCGCCGACATGGAGTATTTTTTGGAACAAGTACAGATGATGTTTCCTGTCTTGAGTTTTGGCTTCCTTCAGCCCAAACCTTCAACGGTAGGCAAGAGGGACCAGCTTGATTTCGAGTCGCCGCTGTTCGTCTTGAACGTGAAAGGGGCTACTGCGAGGGCTCGTGAAATCGGCGGCGAGTTTGTAGTTCTCAAGGGCTCTCAAGCATGCAAAGAAGACCGCAAATCGTGGACATCCTATAAATCACAACGAGATCAGCTAGTGGCTGACAGCAAACTTGTTGACAGTCTTGATTCAGCCTATTTTGCGTTCTCTGAGGACGTCGGCTTCAGTAGTCCCAGTGCTGCTGGCTCGGTCGTCTGCGCTGGGAATACCAACGGGCGGATCGCCTGGAAGGTCGAGGATACGGGGCAGACGTATCAGGATTGGCATGACCAAAAGCTAGTCGCTGCGGGAATGGAAGCAAGCGATGATTGATTGCAACGTGAAAGTTGAAAGCGGGCTGTTATAAGTGATGTTAGCCTTACCGAACCTTTCCCTCTACGATCCGCCGACCAGCAGCGAAGGTACGATTGATCCGCTCGGCCTATACCAGATCGCTGATCAACTGGCGACAAGACTGGTTCCCGCTGTGCGGGAGCGGATGCAGCGGATTCGTTTCTTGACAGCGATGTCGGTCGGCGCGCTCGTAACCGAAGGATTGGAGGCTGATCCCGAGCAGCCGGAATGTCCGCCCTTTTTGGTCTGGGAATGGCTGGTCGTCGAGTCTCTTATTCGTAGTTCAGACGATGAGGCCTTATTGCGGGGAGTACCCGGAACCCTCGTGACTCGGCGGGCTTTGGCAAATCACAACTATCTCGACTCTCGCAGTTATCTCAAGACACCGCGGATCATTGGTTTTCATGGAGTCTACAAAAGACTGGCAGTCCATTTGGGCCTGGTCGATGTACATCTTGGCGCGGGCTCATTGTGCGAAGAACTAGCGGATGCTTGGGCGAAGGACCAAGGCTTCCAGGGATATCGTGGAGCAAAGCAACGCTTGGAAGAATGGAAGCGTGCGGTTCGCCGGGGATTAGCTCAGCAACCGTGTCGGACTCGCCCGGGATGGAACCTGGGTGTTTGGGGGCAGTTGGCGACTGCTATGCACCCAGACCAGGCCGGAAAACATGAGAGGAAAGTCTTGCAGCAGTTGCTTCATTCCGAGGATGAACGAGCTTTGGGGGCGCTGCCGGCGATCTGGCGTCTCCAAACGGAGTTCATGGCAGATGGTTACACTGAAGAATCGCTACATACTCGATTGAAGGAAACCTTGCCTTCGGTGCGGACGTTGCTCGATGCAATCGTGGCCTATGAGGATTTCTGCCGCGGCTTATTTGACGGCTTCGATCTGATCCGCTTTTCCGCCAGTGGGCAAGATTCCCGGGGCTTTGAAGTTGCCAGCATCGGCAAGGAAAGCGACTTCGTTGACTCACTCAAGCACTTGGACGCTCGCTACGAAGAGGCTCGATCTCGGCTCCATGATGTCGATTCACAGTTGGCGAGTTTCTTCGATGAACGTTTTGCTCGGTTCGCGGAACCCATGAACGCTGCCGAGTCGGCTCGGGCCATCTGCGAGCATCACGAAAATATCCAGAAAGCCAAAAGTGCGGAAGGTAAGCGGCCGTGGTTTGATCGACTTGATCCCGCTCGAATCTACATGCGACATCGTTATCGCTTGTCCGACCGGGAAATCCAGCCGTCTCGCTATGTGCATGACTACCGTGGGAAACCGCTTCGTAACTTTTATCTCGATCTCAATCACTGATGGCCAAACGAAATCGGCAGCAAGCAGCCGGCACGATGCTTGAACTCTGGCGACCACCTCGTGAGGCCGGCGATCCACTCGGGTGTCTCGCGACGACGTTCACGTTTCAACCGGGCCTGTTTGACGAACAGTGCTTGGCCCGATTTCTGGAGATCGAGTCGGAACCGAACCGTGAGGATTTGGCGTTCTTGCTTGAACGTGAGACACGCTTGGGAGCGGTCTATGCAGGAGTCATGGTGGACCACACGCAGGCCGGTGTGGAGCATTCGTTGCGTTGGGATGTCTTGCCAATCCGCATCCCGAGAGCCAAGCAACACGCCAAGCTCAGCCTCTTGGCCTGGCAAAATCATATTCGCATCTTAGTGGCGTCGGCCAATCTGACCGAACAAGGCTATCGGTATAACCGAGAAGTCTGTGTCGCTCTCGATCACACGCCGGAGACCGCAGACCTGGATCAGCTCGGTGAAGCCTGTGATTTCCTGCGTAATCTGTTAGCGTTTGTTCCGGGTGCTCAGCCAGACGCACCGGAAGTGCGGCGGGCAATTGACTTCCTCGATCTCGTTCGAGATCACTCGTCCTCATGGAGCCCGGCCAAACGTATCAAGGGACAGCGTCAGCATCTGGTATTTTCCCTACCCGCGCGAGAACAGAACGCCGCGACCGGTGGGTCGGGTATTGCTGCCCAAAGCAGTCTGACCGGTGCCCTAGCCCACAGCAAACACCGACATGGTGCACCAGACGAGGCTTGGATCGCTTCGCCGTTCTTCGATATCGACAACGAAATCGACGTCACGACGGAATCGCTCTGTCAGGCGATGTCCCGTGTTTCCAACAAGACCGTTTGTTTTTGCGTGCCCGCCGTTGGCACGGTGGATCAAACGCCGGTTCGACTCGCAGCTCCCTCAAGCCTCTACAAGACAGCGTTGCGATATACAGAAACGACAATCTTTGAACCTCTGCCGGAAATCGACGAAGACAAGAACGCCAGGCCATGGCATGCAAAGATGCTTGGGCTGTTTCGAGAAGGTGCCAAAGGCTTTGCCGCGTTAATGATCGGCTCGTCCAACTTCACACGTGCGGGAATGGGAATCGGAAAGTTCCGCAATGCCGAGGCCAATCTGCTGACAATCGTTGATATTCCGCCAAAAGCCCGGTTGGCACGCCTGATGGAATCCATTTGGCCTCATATGGAGCGGGTGCAAAATCTCGACAAAGTGGAGTGGCCGGGGGCCACGCCCGAACTCGTCGAGGAACAACGAGCGCAATGCATTGCCGTCCCCGCGGGATTTTTGTCCGTGACTTACCAAACTGGTGATCGGCCGGAGTTGGTCCTGCGTCTGGATGTCGAGAAGCTGCCGAACGATTGGTCGATCTCGACGGTGGGCAACAAGCCAACCGAGATTTTGAATGCCGATACATGGCGAGACCGGGGTTCTCCGGAAACGATTGCTGTGATCTGGGATGCCGTGCTGCCTCCAGACAAAATCTTGGTCCAGTGGGTCGGAAATAAATCAACGTCTCAGGATGCGTTTTTGCCGTTGAATGTGGCGGATGCGAACATGCTGCCGCCGCCAAACGAACTCCGGGAGATGTCTGCCGATGAAATGCTGCGGATTCTAGCAGCATCAGACCCCAGTGCTGCGATTCGTGCCTGGACCCGGAAGCGACAACAGGAAGAAATTTTCGACGAAGACCTGGACTCAGCCACTGCGTCCGATCTCGATCCACTTCGTCGCTATGAACTCAAGGCAACCTTCTTACGTCGAGTGCGTACTCGAACCCGCATCCTCGCTCAACTCCGGTTCAAACTGGAAAGTCCCTTTCGGACGGTGCAATCCTTGCAATGGCTCCTGGAAGGCTTTCTGGGCATTCGTCCTATCGCCGAGCGGATGTTGGCAGGTGTGCTCAGAAACCACGATTCAGCCGATGAAGATTTGCTCACGTTGGCTGACTTTGTGATTTTGCTCAGCGAGGTGACCTATCAACCCGACGAGGGCTCGCTGTCGGAAGAAGATTTTGCCAAGGTCTATCAGCCATTTCTGAAGAAACTCGTGAAAGACTTGAATGCTGATGTGCATGGCCATCGGCAACGTGTCGGTCGGGATATCTTGGATTTTTGGGATCGAGTGGTCGAACGATGCCACAACTAGACCTCTATAACCCGGCAGCCGAGTTAGTGCTGGGGAGTCGGTACAACAACCGCGTTCCGCAAAGCGATCAAGATCGCCAACGGCGTGAGGTCGAACGCATCCTCGATCGTCTGCGTGATCAGCCCGGTGTAGTGCTGGCTGACGAAGTAGGCATGGGGAAAACGTTCGTGGCCTTGGCGGTCGTGTATTGTCTTACGCGTCAACGTCGGCGTGGACCGGCAATCGTCATGGTCCCACCGAACTTGATCGACAAGTGGGTCCAAGACCTCAAGACATTCTGCGAGCTGTATTTGAATGGTGCCCAGCCTATTGATCGCGACGAAGCAACGCCCACGGAACTGCGATCCAAACATGCATTTCGCTACGGGAAGGCACGACATAGCGTCGAACTGCTGAAGCTACTCGATGATCGCCCCAGCATCCGCTGTCATGTCATTTTCCTGGGACAAGGAGCGATGGCTCGCCGCCAATCCGACAAATGGATTCGCTTGGCGTTGATTCGTGAGACACTGCGACAACACGGACGAGGGAGAGCCACCCGCCTGATCAAAGTCAAGAAAGTGATTCATCGGTTCTTGGCCGAACTGCTTCATGCGATCGGTGAGCAATCCGCGAGCGACTGGGGCGAGGAGATTTGGTGTGATCTGCTGGAATCTGATCCGATGCAGTGGAAAGAAATCTACAACGCTTCCGTTCGAGAAAGCCGGCAACTCAATGATGATCCGGTTCCCAAAGCCGTAGTGAAGGCACTCGACAAAAAGCAGATCGACCTCAAACCGCTAGCGATTGCTCTAGAAGCCATGCCTCTCAAGTCGATGGGCCCAGAGTCGGATCGACGGCGAATCGCCCGTACCCGGGACGCACTGAAACTTGTCGAAGAGGAAGCCTGGAAAGACCTGCTGGCCGGAACTCGCTGGCGATCGCCACTCTTGGTCATGGATGAAGCCCACCACTTAAAAAATCCAGCAACCAGTTTGGCCCGCCAGCTTCAATCGCCAGACACTGAAAACGATCTAAAAACCGGTGATGGGGCAATGGCCAAGGCATTTGACCGAATGCTTTTCCTCACGGCGACACCGTTTCAACTGGGACATCAAGAGTTGATCAAGGTTCTCGACCGGTTTGGCGATGTGCGATGGGACAAAACCATGCCTTTGGAGTTGGACGCATTTCGGGCAGAACTCCAAACGCTGGATCAGAAACTCACCGAGAGCCAGCGAACCGCGATCCAACTTCAGCGATGCTGGACCCGACTGCAATCCGAGGATTTGCCCAGCGATGAGAACATCGATGATTGGTGGGAGTCGCTACGGAATCGTCCTGTAGATCAACTCGCGCCGCGCCAGCGGGCTCTGCTGAATGCTTATGATCAAGCACAGCAATATCGGGCTCAGGCGGAGAGCCAACTCAAACCTTGGATCATCCGCCACAATAAAGGTGAGTACTGGGCCGGGACCTCAATCACCAGACGATCCCGTTTGGATGGAGCGACGATGCTCGGACACCCTGGCAATGGTTCCGGATTGGAAGTGCCCCCTGCTCAGTTGCTGCCGTTCTTTCTGGCAGCTCGAAGTGCGGTTTGTCCGGGCAAAGACTTGCTAGGAGAAGCGCTTTGCTCGTCATATGAAGCCTTTCGCCAAACACGTCTTCACCGCAGAGTGGAATGTGATGAAACCGAACATGGTGATACTTCTGTCGATCTCACGCATTCGGCTTGGTATCTCGCGGAGTTCGACACCGCGTTGGAAAAATGCAGCGGTCGGATTCATCCCAAAATCGCTGCGACGGTCCAGAAGGTCGTTGAACTTTGGGAGAATGGCGAAAAGGTTCTCGTTTTTGCATTTTATCGACGCACTTGCCGAGCACTACGAATCCATATCAGCGACGAGATCGAACGGCGGATGATGACGCTCGCTCGACGTCGGTTTGCCGGTGCTGGACACTCGCGGTCGGACGCTGAAATCCTCTCGGTTTTGGAAAGCATTCAACGGCGATATATGGATGATGTCAAATCCCCAGCACGTCATAGCTTGGACCGGGCCTTGTCCGCCATTGTGAACCGTCGTAGCGAAGCCTTTGCCCATGCAACGGTGTCTCCGGAACAGTGCGATCAGCTTGTGAGCATTATGCGGCGATTTTTGCGTGTGACCACAACGCTCGTGCGCTGCTTTCCAATCCACGAACACGACACGTTGGAACCGCATTTGGCTATTCGCAGCATGTTGGACAAGGAAGATGGATCGAGAATGTCCTGGCGAGCCAAGTTCGAGAGGTTCATCGACTTCTTGATCGACCGTTGTTCGGACGCTGAGCGGGAAGCGTATCTCGATGCCGCAAGGCGAACACAAACCGGCGCGATCCGCGTGACCATGGGCGAACACGGAGACGAATCTGAGGACAACAATCCTCCCGGCGATGCGGATGCCAAGATGGCTTTGGCCAATGTGCAAGAGGCCACCGGCGAAACCAATCGGGAACAACGCTCGCGGCTCATGCGGGCGTTCAACACGCCGTTTTTTCCAGACATCTTCGTCTGCAGCGAGGTCATGGGGGAAGGCGTCGACCTACAACGTTATTGCAGGTATGTAATCCATCACGATTTGGCCTGGAATCCCAGCCAGATTGAACAACGCACGGGACGCATCGATCGCCTCGGATGCAAAGCCGAAGACGAACATCCGATTCACATTTATCTGCCGTACCTGGCCGGAGCCTCGGATGAAAGGCAATATCGTGTGATGAGTGATCGAGAACAATGGTTTCGCATTGTGATGGGGCAAGACGAGGTCGCGAAACTGATTCCCGGCGAAACTGATGAGGAGCGCCCAAACCTCCCTTCATCGTTCGCGGATGGATTGAGTTTCAACCTAGGTTTGGACTGAGGACTTTCATGGACAGTGGGCTATGTGATTGACCACGATCCGAATGACCTAAGCGAAATGCTATCGGCCCTGCGAAAAGATGAATCCAATGGAATTCGCCTGCTTGCTCAAGCTGGGTTAACGAAAGAGGGCGATGAAACCGCCCAAGAAAATCTGGCGACAATCATTCAGTCTTGGGGCAAGGCTGACTTGCCCGACCGGAAGCGACGAGGATTATCAGACGAGATGGAACTCGTGTGCGGCTTGATCGCTGAGTTGAAACTATCGTGGTTGGAGGCCGATCTTCGGATAACGCTTCACAGTCTAGAAAAGAGAAATCAGGCTTTCGTCATCGATGCCCTTGCCGGATTGGGGGATGCGAATGCACTCAAACAACTTCATGAAATGGTGGAGTCCGAGGACGTAGAAGTCCGTATGGCAGCGCTGAAAATGTGTGGTCATTTAGATGAAGAGAAATCCCATCGATTCGTGAAAGACATCGCTGAAAGCTCAAAAGACCCACTGATTCTGGTGGCGCAGCAGATTCGTCAGCATCTCAGGCAGGGCATTCAACGGAAGATGGCAAACGCAAAATCTGCTGGTCGTCGGCGTACTGATTGACTCGTTTCCGTCTCTCAAGTCCATTTTATAATGCGAAGTCCGTCATTGCTGGAGCCGGACGTTGATGCCGCAACGGCGACGGAGGGGTGTAAATGCAGGCTGACATCAATGACTTGTGGAAGCGAAAGTGCAAGCTTGAGAAAGAACCCAACGAATTCCTTGCTGTCTTGAGACGTACGTTTAGGTTGTTCATACTTGTCTCACGCTCTCTCCATAAAACGAACTTCTCCGCTAGAGCTAGTTATGCTGCAAAATCTTGCCGAGAAACTTCAAGCTCTGTGGGATTCCGCCGACTCCCTGCCTGATGTGTTCGGATTCTTGGAACAGCACGCCGACTCCGAACTGGAAGCTAAACTCGCTGTCCTGAGAGTCGATCAGCAACGCCGCTGGAAAACCGATGAACCGCTGAAGGTCGAGGATTACCTGGCACGGCTGCCTGATCTGGCGGACTCGGCGTGCAAAGTCGAATTGGCAGTGGGGGAATTCAAGGCCCGGCAGAATAGTGAATCCTCACCCAGCGTCGAGGAGTATCTGTCTCGATTTTCGGACATCAGTGATACGCTTCGTCAAAAACTTGCCGATTCGGATACCATCCGAGAAAAGCTACACTTCGCTACGACAGAAACCTTCGATTCCACGCAGCATGTCCAAAGAATCGGCCGTTACCGCATCCTGCGGGTTCTCGGTGAGGGAGCTTTCGGTCGGGTTCTCTTGGCGTTTGACGACGAATTGAAACGACAAGTTGCTATCAAAATTCCCAAGCCAGAGCGGTTTCAATCTGCCGAGGATGCCGAGTCGTATTTGGCAGAAGCCAGAATGGTGGCGAGTTTGGATCATCCGCACATCGTCCCCGTGCATGATGTGGGTCGAACAGACGAGGGGGCGATTTATGTCGTCTCGAAATTCGTCGAAGGCCACGATCTGAAAACCGTGATTGAGCAGAACCGCCTGGAATACGCTGAAGCCGCCAAATTGCTGGCGGTGGTTGCCGATGCTCTTCATCACGCCCATCAAAAGCGGTTGATTCATCGGGATATCAAACCGGCGAATATCTTGATCGAAGATGCCACGCACACACCGTATGTCGTCGATTTTGGCTTGGCGATCACAGAAGAAGACTACTTGAAGAGTGGTCGGTTAGCAGGAACCCCGGCTTACATGAGTCCTGAACTGGCCCGTGGGGAGGGCCATCGGTTGGATGGGCGCAGCGATATTTTCAGTGTTGGAATAGTGTTTTACGAGTTGCTGACCGGCAAGCAACCGTTTCATGGAAGCTCGTCTCATGAATTAATGGTGCAGATTTCGACCACCGACCCCCAACCCCCTCGGCAACGAGAGAGTTCCATTCCCACCGAGTTGGAACGGATTTGCCTCAAGGCGTTGGCGAAGCGGGCTTCGGATCGGTATGCCACCGCTGCCGAGCTTGCCGATGATCTGTTGCATTGGAACCAATCGCCGCAGCAGAAACACAATGAGCAGCAAATTGTTCCCAAAGGACTACGGTCCTTTGATGCCAACGACTCCGATTTCTTCGTTGATCTCTTGCCGGGTCCTCGCAATCGGGAGGGGTTGCCAGAAAGTATTGCCTTCTGGAAATCTCGGATCGAAGAAACCGATTCCGATAAGACGTTCGCCGTGGGATTGATTTACGGGCCATCGGGTTGCGGAAAGTCTTCCTTGGTCAAAGCCGGTTTGTTGCCTCGATTATCCGGAAGTGTGATCGCCTTGTATGTGGAGGGAACCCCTGATGAGACGGAAGCCCGTATCCTGCGGGCCATCCGAAAACACATATCCGATTCGCCCCACGATCTCGGCTTGGCGGAAACCTTCATGCTGCTACGGCGAGATGCTGGCCGAAGGGTTGTGATCGTGTTGGATCAATTCGAGCAGTGGCTTCACGCCCACCGAGCAGAACAGAACACGGACCTGCTGAATGCCCTGCGACAATGCGATGGAGAGCATTTGCAAGCTGTGGTCGTGGTACGGGATGACTTCGGCATGGCTGCTGCCCGATTCATGGATGCTTTGGATATTCCCGTTCGTCAGGGCATCAACTACGCCACCGTCGATTTGTTCGATGTAGACCATGCGGAGAAAGTTCTCATCAAGTTCGGTCGAGCCTTCGGCAAACTGCCTGCTCAAACAGACAAACTATCGGAGTATGAGAACGCTTTTGTTTCCGCTGTGGCGCAAGGTCTGTCTCAAGATGGCAAAGTCGTGTCCGTGCGGCTTGCCCTTTTTGCGGAAATGGTCAAGAGCAAAGCTTGGACTGCAAAGACGCTACAAGAAGTTGGTGGCACAGAGGGCATTGGCGTAAATTTCCTCGAAGAAACCTTCGCTGCTCGTACTGCCAATCCCAAGCATCGGCAACACCAAGCTGCCGCCCGTGAGGTTTTGAAGTCACTGTTGCCCGAAGCCGGCAGTGACATCAAAGGGCACATGCGATCCCATGCCGAACTTCTTGAGGCATCTGGCTACAAGAACCGACTCAAAGAGTCTGATGAACTCTTACGGATTCTGGATGGGGAACTACGGCTGATTTCGCCCACCGATCCAGCAGGCTTTGAATCGGATTCCGACAGCGATCCCGGCTCCAAATACTACCAACTGGCCCACGATTACTTGGTTCCCTCCTTGCGGGATTGGTTGACCCGCAAGCAGCGGGAAACCAATAAAGGCCGGGCGGAATTGCGGTTGGCCGAACGCTCAGCTCTTTGGAATGCAAAACCGGAAAATCGGCATCTGCCCTCTGTTTGGGAATGGCTGAGGATTCGAACGCTGACGGAGAAGAACAAATGGACCGAGCAGCAGCGGAAGACGATGAAGAAGGCGGGGCGAATGCATGGACTGCGCAGCAGTCTGGCAGGCACCGCCGTCGTGCTGGTGGTATATGTTGGGCTGATTGTCGCCGGTCGGCTTGAGCAACGGCAGAACGCCAATTACGCCAAGGCCCTTGTTGAGTCATTGTCAGCGGCGAACACTGCCGACGTTGAGGAGTTAGTTGTCGAAATCGACGACTATCGGCAATGGGCAACGCCCCTGTTGAAGGAAATCGTTGCCAACGAAAACAGCAGCCCCACGGCAAAGTTCCATGCCAGTTTGGTTCTCGTCAAGAATGATCCGTCGCACGTCGAGTTTTTGTTACGAGAACTGTTGTCGGCCAGTCCCGATGATGTGCCGGTGATCGTGTCGTTCTTGGAGCCACACAAGAAGCGGTTGCAAAAACAACTGTGGGAAACCATTCAGGCTGGCAGCAACAGCCAGCGTATGCGGGCGGCAGCGGCGTTGTCCCAATATGACGCCGAGAACGAACGGTGGGAGCCGGAACGTGAGGATGTCGTTACCTCACTGGTATCCGTTCCCGCTTCGGAATCTGACGAATGGATCGAGATGCTGCGTCCTGTCGGTGCTCTCTTGGCTGATCCGTTGGAACACCGATTCCGAGACAGCAGCGAAAGGCGTCGCACCGAACGCCCAATCGTCGCTGCCGCCTTGTCGGTCTTTCTCGATGACAAACCTAAGTCCCTGATGTCGCTGATCTTGCTAGCCGAAAATGACGAGGAGTTTTTGTCCCTGCTGGAGTCTCTCCGCAACCATCGGCAGTCAGTGATCTCCGAACTGCAAACACTAGTTAGCCAATCACCACCCGCTGGAGCCAAGCCTGACGAACGGGACGCTTTTTGGAAAAAGCAGGCGAACGCTGCGGCTTGTTTGCTGGAATTGGGCGAGACAGCATCGGTGTGGCCACTATTCCAACAGACGCCTGACCCGTCTCTTCGCAGCTTCATGATCGACCGATTCGCTCGCTTGGGAGTCACTTTTGATGTCCTTGCGACCCAGATTCAGCAGGAGTCCGATCCGGCGAGTCGTTATGCTCTTATTTTGACATTGGGCCAGTTCGATGGACAGAAATTGTCGAGTGAGCAACGCCAGTCGTTTACAGACCAACTGGCAAAACTCTACCGAGACGACCCTGATCCGGGCGTGCATTCGGGGGCGAAGTGGACATTGCGAAACTGGCAGCAAAACTCACTGACCGACAAGATCGATCTGGAATTGCGAGATACAAGCAGACAGGAACGCAACTGGTTCGTCAATTCCCAAGGGCAGACTTTTGCCGTTGTCAATGGCCCGGCAAAGTTTCTGATGGGCGAGAAGAATAAACCAAAAAGCGTTACGCTGTCGCACAGCTTCGCTGTGGCGACTCACGAAGTGACGGTGGAGCAGTTCCAAAAGTTCCGCAGTGATTACAAGCATGACGAGCAATACGCACCGCAAGCTTATTGTCCAGCCAATTATGTGTCTTGGTATGATTGCGTGGCCTACTGCAACTGGCTCAATGAGCAAGAAGGCATTCCGAAAGACCAATGGTGCTATGAGGGCGAGTATGCCTTACGGATGAAAATTGCCGCCGATTTTCTTTCCCGCACTGGCTATCGGTTGCCTACGGAGGAGGAATGGGAGTTTGTATGTCGGGCCGGAACAACCAGCAAATACGGATTTGGAGAACCCTTGGAATTGTTGCCACAGTATGCGTGGTATTCCGACATTAGTAAGTCGCACATGTGGTCAGTCGGCCTGAAGTTGCCGAATCGTTATGGGACATTTGACATGCATGGCAATGCTTGGGAATGGAATCATGGTTGGTCTACTTCTTTTTATGCTTCGCTACCGCCTTTGACAAATGCTGATTTAAAACTAGGGGTTCCCCGTGTGATGCGTGGCGGTTCCTTCGGCGATCCTCCAGCGGTCGTCCGTTCCGCCGTACGTAGCTTCACCGACAACCGTTACTTACTCTTGCCGGCTGATCGTGACCTCAACTACGGTTTCCGCCTCTCCAGAACATACAAATGAACAAAGTTGCCCCTTTACTCCTTGCTTGCCGAAGGCAGGTCGAAATTTGAAAATCGCACACTTGCCAAAATGGCAGAATCTAACTCTGCCTGCGTTGGTGGAAACAACGGAGGTCACCATGAAAATCAGGACGAATCGGTGATTTTCACCAGAAATTACGGTCTGATTCTACGGAATTGCCACCACACAGGTCGCTTTCCAAAACAACACCGCTTCGTGCTGGGTGCAAGCCGAATACAGAGATGGCGACAAGACACTCCCTGAAACCCAGCAACACTTGATGAGTTGGTCCGGTCACGCCCAACAAGCCGATACCTATTGGGTGCAACAACCAACGGTTGAAAAACATGAAATCAATCCGATGAGGATACACTGAGTCAAAAGAATCACAAGGCAAGGTTAGTCACCCTTACTAAGTAAATCGATCCGAGTGTTTTCTATGCGTACCCCGTCGAACAACTCGCCACAACACGCTGCAAAGCTTCCTCATCCCATCTTGCTGAAGTCGCCCTCCCAATCGCACGCTCCACACATCGCTTCAAAGGCTCGTGTCCAATCCTCTTCCGCTCGGCTTCGGGTAAAAACGTATTGGTCTGGACGACGGCAAACTCAAGTTCGTCCCATACCGGACGTTATGGTCGACCGAGAGAAGATGGGCATGCGCGGTTTCATCGATCGTTCCAATCATCGCCGTTGAAATGATCCGCTTGTCTCCTAGCCTATTCGTTGGCGATATGTTGGGAGTTGAATTGTTCGGCAAGGTGATTCATTGAAACCCCATGCATTTTTGCGGTAGCGATAACACGAGTATCAACCACATTGGCAGTGCAAGCGGAGACATCGGTAGGATGTAGTTCGTACCAGTTGGTCGCTTCTCTTCGTGATCCTTTCAAAACTGCCTTCACGCCTCCTCAATCAATCGTTGCCATTCCGCCTTCAATTGATTGATCTCCTGCTCGGTTTCCGGAAGTTTGCGGCGGCACTCCGACAAGGCCGCATTGACTTTACTGATCGCTGAGTCGCACGCCCCAGAAGCATTCTGGATTTTCGATTGAACCACCCAATCGGCGATCAACCCATCGAAGAAAAAATCGGCGAACGTGGAAAACCCACCGATGTCTCCCAAGGAAATGTGCAATCGCCGGTCAGCGTCAGCAAGTTCTTCTTGAAATTGCCGCAACCTTCGCTGAGCGACTCGGGCTTGCGCTTTAGCCGAGTCAATCTTGGAATGTTTGGCCCATGTGGAGATCGTGCCGCCGCCCAGCAAATCCCATGTGCCCCAGTTTGCGGCGGAACTGAGTAACGAGCGGACTTCATCCAGCGATCTTTTTGCCGTATTGCCTGCTGAGATTGCTTCTTGAAGTTCCTTTCGGTCAGCCTCAAGATCAGCCAAACGTTCTGAAAGGGATATCAACGTCTCAGCACTTTGATCACCAGCTTGTGTGAGCAGTCGGCGTTTCTCCTCCAACAACCGATTGTACTCGGCCTCCGATTCACGATATTCGCCAAGTTCTACGTACAGCCGCTCAACATCCTGCTGGGCATCACCAAGGGCTTGTGTGCATTCTTCGTGCTTCAGTTTGGCGGCGAGGTATTCTTGCTTCTCAGCCTCGATTTGCTCTTTCTTGGTACCGAGGATCGAATAGAACAGCCCCGTCAGGCTGAAACCTTCCAGCTTTTCTACGTCGGCCCTTTCCTTCGTGAGGACTCGTTCGTGCCGACTACGAGCCACCTGCTCTTTCTTCAAGATTTCCTGTGCCTCGTGAAGCATGGCTTTCAGCTTTTGTCTTTGGCGAAGTCGCTCTTTCGCTTCTAACAGTTGGTCATGAATGTCACCGAGCATGTTCACCTCAGCCATTTTCTTGGTAACGAGGAGTAGGTCGCTCATTCATAGACGAATTCTCGATAAGTGGTAGGAACATCGAGCATGTGCCCCAACTCGACTGAGTACACCCGAGCACCGAAACGCAGCCGAAACTTCACGCCCTTTTTAACCATGACCCGGCTCTTCTCGCCCTTGGTAAACGCATTCCGCCCGAAGGGATTTGCCAGCAGCAGGCCATAATCACGGGCATGAAACCATGAACGGCGGAAGTTTTTCGGATGCGGCATCAGTACGATGCCGATACGCTGCCCGTCGATTACCCCGCTGTACTTGCACCAGTCGGATTGCTTGCCCCAGACCTCTTTACCATTCTTGCGGCCCTCACTGTCCGTGATCGTGCCACCATTCACGACGGCCAGCGGCGTGGCCACTCGAACGCCAAAGCCCATTTCTTCTTGATCGCCGAATGTGAAGTCGCCCTTCTCCGAGTAGAAAGTTGAAGACCAATCGAGCAGCCAACCATCGGGCCGCACGGAAATCTTGATCGCACAATCTTCGGTGCAAATCGTGCGACCGTCCGCCACATAGATGTTTCGAACCGTGAACGAACCTTTTCCCGCTCCGCCTGTTGGTTGCCCAAGAAACCGCACATGCTTCACCCGGCCCTTGTTTCGCCAAAAATCGGCTCCGTCGAGATCGCCGAAGGCCAACCACAGGCCGGGGTGCATCGTCGGATGATCGTCGAGGTCTTGTTCCTTCACGGGCGGGTGATTGCGAGTGACCTGCACGCCGGAACGAGTTCGCAGGTGACGAAAGTACGGTCGCCGGACCTGCTCGTCATTGAAGACGTACTCGGCGACCGACTGACCGCCAATGGCGATCCGCAGCGTGCCGTCCCCCTGCTGGAAGGTAACGGTGGCTGCCTGCCCATGAATCTGTGGTGTCTTCTCCTGGAAGAGTCCCAACCAACTCAATGTCATCGCCTTGGGGATTGTCTTCGCTGGGCGAATCTCGTCTGGTGTCATGCCCCAATAAAAGCCGATCCATCCGGTGGCGTGCTTCCGCGGCCACTGGTCGTCCCAGTAGTCCTCGATGAGCTTGCCATCGCCCTCGTGGTCGTAGTTGAAGCCCCACGGGATGAACGGCTTCCCCGACTCGGCCAGTACGAAGCCCTTGTTGTCTTCCGAAACTTTGACCCATTCCAAATCTGCCGCCGTAGCAGGCACGGCTGCGAGAAGCAGAATGATGAGCAAGGTGATGATTCTCATAGCCGGTCCTTTTAGCGGTCGTTTACTTCATTGTCGCCATTGCGTTCGAGTAGTGCACGTTGGAGGGGGCAATCCTCGCTGACTGCTTCACCCTGAGCATGAAACATACAGCGACAATACGAAATTTCAGTGAAGGACGACGGATCGGCGTTGTCGACGACGTGTACCGTTTCCTCGCCACCGGAGATGAGGCGGACGGCAAATACGCCACGTTCGAGGCCATTCTACCTTCCGGAAGCGGCCCACCAACCCACATCCACAGCCAAGAGGAAGAAGTCTTTTATGTTCCCAAACTGGAGATCATGTATTCAATTGGGGACGCTACCCTTCCTTGGAAATTTCACCAGAGAGTTGTCACAGTCGCCCCTTTGATGTGTCCAAGAGATTGACGGAAGTCCGTCCGTCATAGGCCATGTTATCAGGAGAGCAGTCGTGTTCAATCCATTCACCGAGGTCGCCGAGAGCGATGCAACGGACGCAGAGTTAGTCGAGCAGGCCAAGAACGGGGATCGCACCGCACTTGAGAAGCTGGTACTGCGGCATCAAGCATGGATTTACAACATCGCCGTCCGCATGGTGTTTCAGCCACACGACGCCGAGGAGGTCACGCAGGAAGTGCTGGTCAAGGTCATCACCAAGCTCAGTACGTTCAAGGGCGAGAGTCAGTTCCGCACTTGGCTCTACCGCATTGCCACCAACCACGTCCTCAACATGAAACGCCGCAGAGCCGAAACGCAGGTCACGACGTTCGACGCCTATGGTGCGGCCATCGATAGCACGCCTGACCTCGACTTGCCTGATCCGAAGACAGTCCCCGTCGCTGTTCCGCTGTTGGTCGAAGAAGCCAAAAATGCTTGCACGATGGGGATGTTGCTCTGCCTAGACCGCAGGCAACGGCTGATCTTTACGCTGGGCGAGATACTAGGCGTCAGCGATTCGGTTGGCGGCGAGGTACTGGAGATGACTGCCGACAACTTCCGTCAATGCTTAAGTCGTGCCCGTCGTGATCTCCACAACTTTATGAACGATCAGTGTGGACTGGTAAACACGTCCAATCCCTGTCGCTGCCCGAAGAAGACCCGTGGCTTCATCAACCACGGCCACGTCGATCCCCACCATCTCCTGTTCGTTCCCGAGCATGTCCATCGAGTTCGGGATGTCGCACCGGCAACGGTTCACGAAGTCGAGGATGTTGTTGAGCGACAGCACGCCGCCATCTACGGCGATCACCCGTTTCTCCAGCCTACGGATCAAGTCGGTTGGCTTCGGCGTCTGCTGGAGAATGAGGCTTTGCGAAAAACGCTGCATCTGAACTGAAAAAAATGTCGCAACGAATTGTCACGGTCGATCCCCGCAGGTGTCTATGTGATAGACGAAGCCAGTGCTTCGTGATTTTCACCGACCTGTCTGGAGGAATGACCCATGACTCTCGATCTTCCAATGCCCGTCGCCAACTATTTCTTCGCTGACACGAGCGACAGCGAGGCCGTTGCTCAGTGCTTCACCGAAAATGCCGTCGTCAAGGATGAAGGATGCATCTTCAAGGGGCAGCCCGCCATCAGACAATGGAAGGCGGATGCCTCGGCTAAGTACCAGTACAAAAGCGAGCCGTTCGTGTGTGAACAGCGGGACGGACAAGTGATCGTCACCAGCCGACTCACGGGCAACTTTCCCGGTAGCCCCGTCAATCTTCGGTACTTCTTCGGACTCGAAGGCGACAAGATCGAATCATTGGAGATCGTACCGTGAGCAAGAATGGAGACCAAGCAATGTTAGCAGTCTACGCTACGCACGCTGCTCCCGACGACCCGCTTTCGGCATTGGAGGTCGGGCAGCAGGCCGAACCGAACGTGCCCGATGGATGGGTGCGAGTGAAGGTCAGCCACGCCAGTCTGAATCGTCACGATGTCTTCACGCTACAGGGCGTCAGCGGGCACCCCGAAGGCATCAGTTATCCAATCATCTTGGGAAACGATGCGGCAGGCACTCTGGATGACGGCACGCCCGTCGTCATCTACCCCATGATGGGCAGCGATGACTGGCGTGGCGACGAGACGCTCGACCCCAAGTGGCACATTCCCAGCGAGTTCATCCACGGCACTCTCGCCACTTACGCCGTCGTGCCGAAACGCAATGCAGTCCCACTTCCCAATAATCTTTCGATGCTGCACGCCTCCGTATTGGGCACGGCATGGCTGACCGCCTACCGTGCCTTGTTCACGAAGTCTGGACTTCGTGCGGGCGAGTTACTGTTGATTCAAGGGGCCACAGGGGGCATGGCGACCGCACTGATTCAACTCGGTCGGGCGGCGGGTTTCGAGGTCTGGGCAACGAGTCGTTCGGAAGAAGGTCAAAGCCGGGCGAAGGCGCTCGGTGCCCACCAGACCTTTCCTTCCAATCATCCTTTACCACGAAAGGTGCGAGCAGTGATTGATAACGTCGGCTCAGACTCTTGGATGCACAGCCTGTCATCGCTCGCTCGTGGTGGGACGCTGGTGACTGTTGGAGGAACAACAGGATTCGACGTGTCGCTAAACCTCCTTCCGGTAATCGCTGACCAGTTGACCATAACAGGTTCGATCATGGGTACTCAGGAGGACATGAAGAACCTGATGAACTTGCTTGTTCAGAGCGGAATCGAGCCGGAGATCGGTGCTGTTCTGCCGCTGGAGCAGGCAAAGGAAGGATTCCGTGCGATGTGGGAGGGGCGGACACGAGGCAAGACCGTCTTTACTTGCCAATGACGGCAGCAGCCCGCCAGCCCACAACGACTGGCAGCCATGCCAGTCGGAACGCCTGCACGAACACGAAGCTGACGACAATGACCGGGTTGAGGATTTGCCACTTTAGCCTACTGGTGGCCAATTCTGGTCGCTGCCTGCGTATCATTTCTCCTGATTTCTTCTTGGCAAGTTCAACTTGAGGTCGTCGAACAAAAGATCGCAGATTTCTAGCCGGGGTGTGGCATGGCCGTGACAGGCTTTCCCTATTTGCTCTCGTATTTCTCCAGATGCTCCTTTTTCATCTGCTTGTATTCTGTGTTCTCTCTGGCTTCCACATATTTCTCATAGAACACCGCCGCCGCTGCCGCTTTTTCTGGATCGTTCGTCCTCGGCAATTCTTCGCCGGTTTCTTTGTCGTATTTTCGACCGCCTTTGTGATTGGCATAGCGTCTGGCTCTGGTCCATCCCATTTGCAGATACTTGCGAGCCATGTCCGCTCCGACAAAATCTTCCTCTTTGAGGTAATTGAGGAACATTTTGAAAATGACCTTCGAGGATTCCTGGGCATCCGCTTCGGTTTTGAAACGCCAGTGCGGGAGGATTTCGCTCTTGTAAGGCTCGACGAGTAACACGCCTTGCTCGCCCTTGCCGATGCGATAGAGTTCGGGTTGCTGACGGAAGTCGATGGTGTCGAAGTCGAGGTCGTAGTTGAAGGTCATCGTTGCTTTCACCTATCCCTTTTGCTCCGTCAAATGCGAATAGCCGGGAAGCGAGTCCACCGTATCGAGCTTCCCTTCCTCCCCTTGTTTCACAATCGACAGGTTGGAATCTGGTTCCAAGGTGACAATCACAACATCGTGCAACGAGCCGATTCCGCTCTCTCGGATTGCCGAAACGATTTCGCCCTTCCAGACCCGCTGTTCTTTCATTTCCTCCTCGTGAAATGTGTCATTCGCATAGAGAACCGTGGGCGATGCAAGGAATAGCTTCCTGGCCCATTTCCAACGACTGGTTGCTGTCGTCAGGAGATACTGAAACCCCAGAAGTAAAGCCATCGCCAATGCCCCATCGGCGACGGTCACATCCTTTAACACCGCCATTGACGCCATTACCGATCCCACGGCGACGGTCACGATCCAGTCGAAGTTGTTCATCTTCGAAGTCGAGCGTTTTCCTGCCAGCCGAACATACAGAATCAAGATGACATATCCCACAAGCGAACTGATCGAGATTTTGTAGAGACTGTTCCAAGATTCAAACCATGCCGAATTTCCCATAGGTGTCCTCCTCTTTCTCAGTTGTCTATTGATCCGCCTCCGCCGACCACTCGATAGTCAGCAAAATCAGCGTTTAGCCAAACGCTCCCAAGGCAAACGTCCAAAACCGGCTTCCCCTCTCTTCAAGGAATTCTTCCCTGAACGTATTGAGTAAAATCCCACCCGCCAGGAAGGCGATCACGGTAGCGGTCAACTCTTCATGGAGTTCGGTGGATACACCCAACGCCCAGCCAGCCAAAATTGCGGCGGACAGCACCCATCGGCCAACTCGCCGATACCGATCTTTGTGATGTTGCCTCAATCCATGATCGTTGACGAGGAAATGCAAGAAACATCAAATCAGTGTGGCTCCGTATCGGGATCGCATCGTGCATCATGCCCTGACCAGTATCTTGGAACCGATCTTTGAGCGGTCCTTCATTTTCGATTTCTACGCCTGCCGCACCGGAAAAGGCATCCACGCTGCAGTAAATTGTTGCCAGCACTTCGCCAGACGATTTCGGTATGTGTTAAACGCTGACATCCGCAAATTCTTTCCCTCGATGGATCACTCGTTTCCGAAAAAACGGTTCGCCTGAAAAACCAGGCCCCGGTACTGTCGATTAGCTCAAATCACTTGTAAAGGTATCCCACCCGGCTCCAAAACCGGAGTTCATTTGGCGACTAGATCGAGCCGCCGAATTCCAACACCGCCATTACGTCGAACCATGGGAACCTTCCGTTACACCTAGTACAAAAAACAGGGGCATTTATTCGTTTTTCAATGTCGCTGAAAACGACATAAATGTCGTATTCAGCGGTAAGACGCTTAGCCGTTGCACAGTCGCTTATTCTGAATAGTGGTGTTAGTATGACAAGCCTAATCGCAAGAGACCGAGTTGGACTTTGGATTTCCACGAGTGAGTGAGGGTGCTCATGACTGGCCGCTTCCGAGAAACCTTTCCGAGTTGTCATGCCGTGCTGCCGGTGATCCATGCAACATCGACGATTCAAGCCCTCCGAAATGCCGAGATTGCTCAACGGGCTGGCTGCGATGGCATCTTCTTGATCAATCATTCGATCTCGCATGCCGAACTGATGGAAATTCACCGGGTTGTCACCAAAGCGACCTCGCCGTGGTGGGTGGGTATCAATAGTCTAGGCCGGCGGCCGGTACGACTTTTCGCTGAGCTGTCAGAGTCTGTCGCTGGAGTCTGGATAGACAATGCGGAAATCGACGAACGCTCGGACTGTCACGACGAAGCGGATCGGATCGATGCTGCTCGCGCCGAAAGTCGCTGGAACGGGCTCTATTTTGGCGGCGTGGCGTTCAAGTACCAACGGGAAGTCGTTGACCTTGCGCGAGCCTGTCAGATCGCCACCAACTATATGGATGTCGTAACGACATCAGGTGTTGGCACGGGGTCAGCAGCTTCGTTGACAAAGATCGCCGCGATGAAGGAAGCGTTAGGCGAATTTCCATTGGCCATTGCGAGCGGGATTACGCCGGAAAATGTCACTGACTACATGGGCGTTGCTGATGCGTTTCTTGTCGCCACGGGAATCAGCGATCGTTTTACTGAACTGAATCCAATGCGGGTCAAGCAACTGGTGACGGCTGTCCGATCAGCGTCTGCGGACCGGCCACCATTGGAGGGTCGATGATGCCGCAGAAGGGCGAAAAGATCGGTGCCTATGTCTTGGAGCGCCCTTTGGGACGTGGAGGATTCGGCGAAGTCTGGTTGGGGAGTCGAGAGGGGGCGGTGGTCACAACGCAAGTCGCGATCAAACTACCACGGGACGACAAAGAACTCTTAGTCAGCATTCAAGATGAGGCACGAATCTGGGTCCAAGCCGGCGGTCACCCCAACATTCTGCCAATTATCGAAGCGGATATCTATGAGGGGCAAATCGCGGTTGTCAGCGAATATGTGGCCGAAGGCTCGCTTGAGGATTGGCTGAGCCGTCGCGGCGGTGGCCCGATCCCTATCGAGGACGCAGTGGACATAGGACTGGGCATTCTGGTGGGTTTGGAACACCTGCACGCTCGGCAAATTCTGCATCGCGACCTCAAGCCGGCCAATGTTTTGATGCAGCAGGGCATTCCCCGCCTGACGGACTTTGGATTGGCCCGGGTCGTCTCCGATCTGGCCCACAGCGGTTCTGCCAGCGGAACGCCAGCGTACATGGCTCCGGAAGCCTTTTCGGGAGAACGCAGTGTGCCCACAGACCTCTGGTCCGTAGGGGTGCTTCTCTACCAACTCTTGGCCGGACGGCTCCCCTTTCCGCAGCGGGATTTGGTTTCGCTCATGCGGGCGGTGACCGATTCTCAGCCTGTCGATGTGCCAACAAGTTACCCGCCTTTACTGAGAGACGTGCTCTCGCATGCTCTGGAGAAGAACCCAGCCCTGCGGTTTCAGACCGCGGCCCAAATGCGGGCATCCCTGCGGGAGTCCCTCCGCGAGACCGCCGCTGTCACGGAAACGATCCAGGTGTCGCCGGGGGATTTTGCGCCACGTTATCTGACCGTTGCCGTGACCGGTACGATGGCTACGGACCCCGAACGAACGAAGCGTCGGCTCCGGTCATTGCTCCGTCCCTATCATAGCCCGTACTCCACATGGTATGTGGGGACACTCGGCGTGGTGGACGAAGAAACGGTCCGCCAGCTCGGCAACTCACACCAGCACGTTCTCTTGGTCGGTTACGGCCCAGACGATATCTCACCAGCGATGGAGGCGTTGGTCCAGCAATACGAGCTCCCCATCGTCGACCCGCAGAATGAGTGGATTCCCAACCTACCTGGGGCTCCCAGCGCACGAGACATTTACTTTATCACCAAAGCCGACTTGGTGATCCTGGTCTGGGACGGAAAGAGCCTTGGAACAGCCGAATTGGTGGAGTGGCTTCGTCAGGAACGAAAGGACCATCTTGTCGCTTTTGTCTGAATGAAGCACCGGCTACTCAGCACTTTTTTACAGCGATTGCGGTGCTGGTCTCAGGAGTCAGTCGTCGCCAAGCCATTGGGTTTCACATCCAAAGAAAAGCTGTTTCATGGATTTTGATCGCCTCGTCGCTGAAGTCATTGCGGACGTGGATCGGCATTGCCGTCGTTCTCCGGGTTATGAGGAGGGGCCGTGGGTCAATCCGATGAAGCCGGTCGATCCGGTCGCTGCCTTTGCCCTCGCGAAGGTGTTAGTCAACGCAAACGCCTTCGACCGCTGTGTCGCGATCGCCCCGGAAGGCCACCTCTATGGCTATTTTTTCGTAACGTTGGGCGTTGAGGTTCTGTCGGTCCACGTCGACTACCCACCCAGGCAGTGCGAATTTCTCGACGACTTGTCCGTTCTTCGGGGCAAGCGTGTACTGATTCTTGAAGACGATGTTGTCAGTGGCGTGACACTTCAATTGGTTGCCGAAGCTTTGAGAAGTTATGATCCCCAATCACTTCAACTGTATCTGGGACGACCGAAAGAGGGGCAAGTCGTAGAAAACGTTGCCCCTGCCATAGAAACCGTCTATTTGGCGGAAGAACAGCTTGAGCCAAACGATGGCGAACGGCATCAAGCCGAGTTCATCGAGTTCTTCAGCAGAAACGCCATTTGAGTGTTGACGTCATCCAAGAGGAGGCCGTTTCCCTGCCCAGTTCCAGACCGGATATTTCGAATCTTTATCGGGAAGGCATTCAGCACAACAAGCCACTCCAAAGTCGGCTATTGAGAGCGATCGATCACAAGCTGGACTCTTTCACTCTTGACCAATCCCGTTATGAATCGCGAGACCCCTTCCAGAGTGGCTACGATCCACACCCATGTCAAATTGCTCCATCTTGGTCACTCTCTGATCCTAGACCGTTTACGGACCACGTGGTATTAAGGATGGCATGTCAAAAGAAATAGTGCACAAAGCAGAAGAAATTTGCGGGTTGCCGGTCGGTGCGTTGCCGTCTGGTGCAGATATCGTTCTGTTCTGCAAGGCGATTTGCAACGATCCCGGCAATCGGTTTCCAAGGTTGATCCTCGCCGAGTATCTCGAGGAGCGGGGCGACGATGTCTACGAACTAATCATGTTAGCCGCTCGTGTGGAGGAGTTGGAGGAACGGGCAAGAGAGCTTCGGAGAAAATTGGAACTCCCGGAGCCGGTTCCTCACGTGCATCTGCCGGAAAATGCTGACATGCATCTCCACTATGGAGAACACGAAATGCGGTACCTCTACGTCTCCGACTTGATCACTGATATTGGCTTTGTTCCGGCAGACGATCGAGTTTTGATTGAATTCCGATGGCGCTGGAATGACGCTAGGCTTCGGAACCGCCAGACGGCTCGAAATACTCTCGCAGCTACTCGAGGGCCTGGTCGTACGGCCGAGTGACATGGCCGCTGCCTTCCAGAAGCCACGACCAAACGTCAACGTCGTGTGGAACGCTAAAAGGTTTATTGATTTGGTTCTTGGGCAGCAATGGGGTGCCACTTCGAACGGAGGACAATGAACGCCTAGTTTGCACAACAGGTGAGTGAACCACTTGCGTTCAAAATGCCTCGAATCTTGGCGTTGGAATTCGGATACTTGGTATGAGCAGTGCAAATGCCGCTCCTATTGGTCTGGTTTGATTCTGATGCTGTCGGCGCGGGCAAGAACTTCTTGTGAGTTCGTTATCAGAGTTTGCAAATCCTGCCAGCGATCGTTGAGGCATTGATGGAAGATCGCGGTCCTAAAAATGCAGTCGTGCGAATGATGCTGATAGGAATGGCTGCTCGACAATCAAGCGCGGACTCGCGCAACTCTGACTGATTCGAGATACGTATAACCTTGTCTGGACAACACGGGAAACCGCTGTGCGTCGCTGAAAGACGCTTCTATTTCAAAAGTGCTTTTGAAAATAAGCCTGAGCGATCAGGACTTTGTCATGTGATTCAGAATTCCGCGTCCCGGTAGTGGTAGAGCTCATCGCATCAGCGTGGACACGATTCACTGATAACGACCGTAAAGATTCTTCGAGCATACCCCTTCAACATCCGATGAAAGAATGTGTGATCCGACACACCGTTATTTAACGGCCGGATGCAAAACCATAATCCAACCGCATCGGTTGACAGAAGACGCACGACCAGGGATGAGGACGGGAACGGCGACTGCTTCTCCCGTATAGCCATCGATTGGGTCCTGAAAGTTGGTCAGCCACTGAGTGGAACGGATTAACTTCAGGTCTTCGTCTAAGCTTTCGGAACGCACATGCGGAATCGCGCCATTTCTGGAGGTGTAAGACGACAACATCGGATGATCCGCGATCATACTAATCGACGTGGTATCGGCAACTTCATAATCTCGGGCTCCCACTAGAATCAGTACTTCGTTTTGTCCAAGCTCTTGGAACGAACCGAGCTCCTCCACATCCATCGACATGCCGAGTCGATCGATCATATTGCCTGCTTTGTGACGAATCGGAACGGTCAGGGCAACGCTGAGAGTAGATGTCGATTGACTCATATAAACCGGAGAAAGTACGGGGAAATCTGCTGGAGGGACGGAAACGGTCTTGGGAAGATCGTGGGGACCGCCGTGAGAGTGGACGCGAAAAGCAAAATTCTCGTTGATTGTATCTGAGCGAGGTTTCCGTGCCACTTGCGTCCTATCAGTCAGATTCACCGTCAAACTCTTGACGTTCAGACCGTTGTTTTGGGTCCACTCAACGAACAGGTTTTTGAGCCAGTTCTGCAAGTGTTGTTGCTCGGTCTGCGTAAAGTTCGTCATTCAGAGTCGCCACATGCCCGGTATAGTCGGTATCCGCTGCGGCCAGTGCAAGAATCCGCCAACGGCAATCACTCTCCGTCCCGACAACACGCGATGCCAGATTGGCGGCGAGCCTGAGTCGTTGCCGCGCTTCCGCTGCAACTTCAACCCGCATCGGCTGCTGGGATACCGCCGAAATTGCAAAGACGATCGTCAGGAGAACCAAGGTCACAATGCTCACGATGACAACCGCCAACTCACGACGCATGAAACGCAAAGTTCGTTCGACACGGTTCTCTGGAAGAGCCGTCGTCGGTTCGTCTGCGAGAAACGCCTCGATGTCAGCAGCTAGTTCCATTGGGGGGGGCGTACCGATCAGATTGCTTGAGAGCCATTAATTTCAGACAAATGGCATTCAATGCTTTCGAAACGGTCGGCGTGATCTGTCCTAACCGCCGCTGCATTCTGAGTCGGTGAGCAGACGCCGTAGGCACAGACTACAAGTCATCGCTGGAAGCGACTCGCATTCAATAGGGCATGAGGACAACGGCAATCACGACAATGGTCACTGTTGATGATCCATTGAAGTGCATTGTCAGGCCAACCGGAGCCGTATGTGGGCAGTTCGCGGGTGCCTTCCCTGACGAGGACAATAGGAAAGTACATGAATTAGACGTTCGTCATGCGCTCTCCAGCTGTTTCAGCACTTGAGTCACGCGTGCCCTGCTAACGTTGAAGTATCGCACCAATTCGGCACGCCAGGAGACCTCACCAGAATCAAAAATTAACTGGTAGTATTGGGCCGTTTCGAGTCCATCGGGACGTGACTTCTTCTGCTTACGATTCGGCTTCGGAATGGCTGAAACGGGGTTCCACGGGTACAACTCGATTATGGGTGATCGACGTAAGCTGCTAATATAAAAGGCTCCCAGCGCAACGAACCCTTGTTTGCATAGAGCTCGACTCGGGGGAGCTCGATTTCGTTCTGCGGAATGAAACGACAAACCAGTTGACGCCCGGCGTCGATATTTTGTGAGCCGGGCGTTTCGCGTTTATAGCCAATAACGCCAACGGTTTGCGGCGATTTGGTCAGCGACCGCAAGACTCTCCATTTCGCGAGTGACCAACCGGAGTCCGAGAGGAACCCTCAGGGTCTATTCCGCACCCCGAAATCTTGAAAAAAACTCTCGGAGTTAACAACCCGGTCCTTTTCGGACCCCGATATTCAGGTTGGAAGTACGAATCGCTCGTTTTCATATCCCTGACTTTCGAACTTCAGGGTGAGGTAGAATTCGATGAAGGTTTGGACGACATTGTCCGGCACGCCTTCGGGTATACGGACTTCTATATCGCGGGTCATTTCAGTTGGTTGCAGGCGTCGCTCGTGCGATAATGTATGTATCCAATCGAGTTAGTTTTTGACGAATTCAGCGAGCGAGAAAGAGCCTCACATCGTGTCGGACGTCACGCAGATTCTAGATCAAATTCGAAATGGTCACGCAGCAGCGGCTGACCTTTTGCCACTCGTGTATGCGGAATTGCGTCGACTGGCAGGACACAAAATGAAGAGTGAAGCACTTGGGCAGACGTTACAGCCAACGGCACTTGTCCATGAAGCGTACGTCCGTCTTGTAGGTGATGAAGAAGTGCCGGGGTGGGACAGTCGTGGCCATTTTTTCGCGGCAGCGGCGGAGGCCATGCGTCGGATTCTGATTGAGAATGCTCGGCGACGCCAGAGCCTCAAACGCGGGGGCGACCGGGACAAGTTTGAGGTTGCTGAGGACGACGCAATCTCTGAGTCTCGTGATGTTGACGAGTTGTTGGATTTGGATGCGGCTTTGATGAAACTCGAAGAATGCGAACCTGAAATGGCAAAATTGGTTGAACTGAGATACTTCGCCGGACTGTCCGTCGACGACACCGCCAAAGCACTTGGAGTTTCACCTCGAACGGTCAAACGAAACTGGGCGTTTGCACGGGCTTGGCTCGGACGCGAACTCAATCCCGGCAAAGAATCGTGAATTCTGTGGCCCCGTGGGTCCATGAAAATCGCATGACGTTACGTGAGCGTTGCATGTGCTACGGCTCATTGCGGGATTCCTCGCAAGCTAAATTCCGTCGCGAAAAGCGTGAGAAATTGTCGACGAATGAATGTTGCAACAGAAAAGTCGATCTTCTTCCAGGCACTGGATATTGAATCGCCCAGTGAGCGTGCAGAGTATGTCCGGCAGGCGTGTGCCGGTGACGTTCATTTGCTAAAGGGCGTGTGCGCATTACTTCGCGAGAATGAACGGGCGATCAACCCCATCGACCGACCGCTTGTAGCGGCGTGCCTTCCGACTGTGGGTCTTGAAAGCGATCACGACAACACCGCCCCGCGATTTGCTCCAGGCACAATGGTCGGTCCGTACAAGTTGATGGAGCAAATCGGCGAAGGCGGCTTCGGGCTAGTATTTGTGGCCGAGCAGCAGTCACCCGTCCGTCGTCGCGTCGCGATGAAGATCATCAAGCCTGGAATGGAATCACGCGAAGTCATTGCGCGTTTTGAGGCTGAACGACAGGCAATCGCCCTGATGGATCATCCCAATATCGCGCGAGTTTTCGATGCAAGCGTGACGGACTCAGCCCAGCCGTATTTTGTGATGGAACTCGTCCGCGGCATTCCGTTAACCGAGTTTTGCGACAGTCATCAGCTCGACATTACCGAACGGCTCGAACTTTTCGTCACAATCTCCCATGCCGTGCAGCACGCTCATCAGAAAGGAATCATTCATCGAGATTTGAAACCCTCGAATGTCCTGGTGACATTACAGGATGGTCGCCCGCTGGCAAAGGTCATCGACTTTGGCGTTGCCAAGGCCATCGGCCAGAGCCTAACAGTCAAGACGATTTACACGCGATTCACTTCGATGGTTGGTACTCCGGCTTACATGAGTCCTGAGCAAGCTGCGATGAGTACCGACGATGTTGATACACGAAGCGACATCTACTCACTGGGGGTCTTGCTTTACGAAGTGTTGACCGGTTCCACCCCGTTCGCTCCTAACCGCCTTCAAAGTGCCGGGTTTGATGAGCTACGTCAAATTATACGCGAAGAGGAACCTCCTCGCCCGAGTACGCGGCTAGGCACCTTGAACAATGCAAGTGCAAAAACGGTTGCCCTCAATC
This sequence comes from Thalassoroseus sp., assembly GCF_984380535.1. NCBI lineage: Bacteria > Pseudomonadati > Planctomycetota > Planctomycetia > Planctomycetales > Planctomycetaceae > Thalassoroseus > Thalassoroseus sp. The sequence continues at coordinate 419,749 of NZ_CFHRBF010000003.1, read as the reverse complement.
GTCGTCTGGCCCCGGAGACGCTTTCCTCCGCCATGAAACGCGATCTGGATTGGATCGTCATGAAGGCGTTGGACAAAGATCGAAACCGACGTTATGCGACGGCGGGAGCAATGGCCGAGGACGTTGAACGGTTTCTTTTGGATCAACCCGTCGATGCTCGTCCGCCATCGTCCTGGTATCGATTTACAAAGTTTGCCAGGCGTAACAAGGTTGGGATTTCGACGATCTCGTTAGTCGCCATTGCGTTGATTCTTGGGATGGCTGTAAGCGTCTGGCAGGCTCGGGCAGCGATCAAAGAACGTGACGAGAAAGAAATCGCTCTGAAAGAAGCCCATGCAGCCGAGCAGGCTGCGAACGAGGCCCGTACCGAACTAGAGCGATTCAACGATCGGCTCAATTCCACCACTGTCTTGCTTGCGTCGGGGCGGGCGAATGCCGACGCGAGACGCTGGCCAGATGCGTACGAAGCATACACACAAGCCACGGACGTCTTGCCGAAGTACTTTCTCGTTTGGTTGGAACGAGGTGGACTGAATGCGAAGCTGGGACGCTGGAATGCCGCAGCAGCCGATTTCGTGAAGGCTGTCGAAATTGGATTCCCGATCGAACAGGCCGAAATCTCTGGCGTTCCCCAGCTTCTGATTTATACGGGGGACACGATCGCCTACGAGAACCTGTGTGATGCACTACTGAGATTGGACAAAGATGATCCGGCAGCCGCCGCGATTCGGGGGCGACTCGTGGGCGAACTTTCCGCCGCAGAGGCCGCTGAAGTGGCGGATCGAGTCGAACGCATGCTTTCGATTATGGGCGACGCGGAAAGCATGGAGCAGACTCACGAGTTCGCGAAAAAGCGCTTTAGTTACGCCAAAATGTTTTACGGTGTGAACCTGTACGTTGCTGGTTGGGCTCACTTGAAGGCCGGGCACAATGAACAAGCACTTCAGCGTCTAGAAGAATCAAATAAGGCAAACTGGTTTGGACGCGGAATCGCTGATCCACTCATTGCGATCGCTCACCATGAACTGGGAAATGCCGATGAAGCCGTTCGTGCGTTCGAGCGATCGCAAAAACTGATTGACCGCATCCTTGATGAAAGTGTTGAGCGGTTGAATGGCGCACCTTCCATCCCGTGGGTGGATTGGATTGAGCTGTTGATTAATCATCGTGAAGCCAGCATCGTCGTTAAAGGGCACACGCCGGCGATTGATCCTCGATTTCGCCAAATGCAGAGTTTTGCGGATGCGAGCGTCACCGATTGATGGGCTTTTTGCAGACTGCTCCATGTCGATCGATCCGCCGTTTGATTCTGCCGATTTCTTTGGCCCCGGTAGCGCGCGGATTTCGCATTACCATTTAGTACCCGATCACAAGCGAGCATCTCTCCGAAATGCTCCAGTATGATCGAATTGGCCGGCCATCTCGCAACTGTCACCAACGGAATAGATTCATGTTGAGACCCTGCATTTGCTGTTCGTTGCTTCTATTGATCTGTACGTCGCTGTTAGCCGAGGACTGGCCCCAGTGGCAGGGACCGGACCGAAATGCAGTCTCAAATGAGAAAGGGCTGCTGCAGCAATGGCCTGAAGCTGGTCCGCCGCTTGCTTGGAGAGTTGATGGACTTGGTGGCGGAGATAGTGCCCCAGCGATTGCCGACGGCAGACTGTTCGGTATGAGCAATCGTGACGGGAAAGAGATCGTCTGGGCACGCTCCGAAAAGGATGGCAAGGAGATTTGGTTCGCGCCGATTGGTGACGCTGTTTCCCAGCAAATGCCTCAATCAAAAGAAGGGCCGGGTTGCACTCCGGCCGTGGACGACAATCGGTTGTACGTAATCGGCATGAGTGGGCGTGTCGCCTGTCTGAGTGTAGATGATGGTCAAGTCATTTGGCAGCGTAGTATGATCGACGACTTCGGCGGGATTGCACCTATGTGGAGTTTCCGCGAATCACCGCTCGTTGATGGTGACAAGGTGATCTGCACGCCCGGGGCGTCCGACGCAATGATCGTCGCGCTCAATAAGTTAACGGGCGAGACAATATGGAAGAGTAATATGCCGGGCCAATCGACTGAGGCTCAGAGCGATCGTTCAGGGCGTCAAGAAACCACGCCACGTAGGGATTCACCGCAACGCGACGCGAATAGTAGTGGTGCTCCGACAATCACTGGCACAAAACAACCGGAACTGTTTCTAAGCGAACATTGGGGAATGACTGGTTTCTCTCACAAAGTTCCCAAAGGCGAGTATCTCGTCAAGCTGTACTTTGCAGAAACATTCAGCGGAATCACTGATGAAGGTCAACGAGTCTTTACCTTGAACGTCGAAGGCACCGAGATCAAAGACTTCGACATTTGGAAGAAGGCCGGCGGCCCTCGAAAGGCGTACGTTGAATCGATCCCGGTAAAGGTGACCGACGGCGAATTGAGCATCACATTCCGGCGACAGGTCGAGAATCCCGCGATCAAGGCAATTGAAATTGTCCCGCAAGGAGATGACACGAAAGGAAAAGATGCGATCCGAGTGAAAGCTGGCGAATCAAACCCGTTCAAAGATTCCAAGGGGAATGTTTGGTTGGCGGATAGTGGTTTTACAGGAGGATCGACAAGCCCGGGATTCTTTAACTTCGGCGGCGGACGGACCGGCAGCGGAGACCGCTTCGGCGGCCGCGGCGGATTCGGTGGCCGCGGAGGGTTCGGCGGACGTGGCGGTGCTCGATCGGGCGCAGCGTATGCATCCGTGATTGCCATCGATTTTGAGGGCCAAAAGCAATACGTCCAACTCACGGCGAGTTCGCTGATTGGTGTCGCCGCCAAAGATGGAACAGTCCTTTGGCAATACAATAAGCCAGCCAACGCGATGGGAATCAATTGCTCGACACCTATTTTTCACGATGGTCTCGTGTTCGCGGCTTCCGCCTATGGCAGTGGCGGCGGTGCGGTCAAGTTGGTTAGGGATTCCAGTGGGGCGATATCTGCTAAGGAGGTCTATTTTACGAACAGAATGCAGAACCACCATGGCGGAATGATCGTCGTTGATGGCTGTCTCTATGGAGCCAACGGCGGAAACGGCGGCGGCATCATGACGTGTCTGGATTTTCGAACCGGCGAGACACTGTGGCGAGACCGCAACGGTCCCAAGGGTTCGTTGCTGTTGGCCGACGGGCGATTGTATCTGCGTGGCGAAGAAGGCGAGATCATATTGATCGAGCCATCACGAGAAGGATTCATCGAGCGTGGCCGCTTCAATCAACCCGATCGCAGTAATGTCCCTGCGTGGGCACATCCGGTCGTCGCCAACGGAAAGCTTTACATTCGTGATCAGGACAACCTGTTTTGCTACGACGTGAGTTCGAATTAGTTAACAACTCTAGCAAACCTATATACAAGTCGTCTAGAAAAACACGGCAGTCAAGCAAAGCCGAAAAGAGTTTGTCGCGTTACTTTGAGTTCTATTATGAGCTTCAAGTCCGTCAGTCGCTAAATTATCAGACTCAAGCGATGCGGTATGAGAGAAAACCCTGCAAAGGCTCTGAAGCGGCAGACGGAAAATGACATCAAAGTGGCGTGCAAAACTGAGGAGAGCTGGTTCTGTTCTCGTTCCCTACCCCTGTCATCGGCGGCTGACTCATGCCATTAAACAACCCTGTTTGCTGTCCACCAAATGCGGTCCAACTCAATTCGATCGCCGACAGACCGCCTCGAACGCTTCAGCACGGGTTGGAAGGAAACGAGGATCGATTCAGCGGAATATCGCCGTTTGCATTTTCCGGTACTTCCTCTTTAGAGCATGATGGGTCTCTTCCACAATGGAGCCATAGATTCGCACAGTTGTGAAAAGTTTAAAAAACGCTCAGCAAGTGCTTCTTCGAGAAACCTGGTGAAGAACATCATAGCTGCACGGCTCTGACCGTTCTCGACAAAAGAATCGCAGAAATGGTATCCCGGCCCGTCGAAGTTTTCTAGCACAACCCGAAACTCGGTCGACTCGCAGTCCTTCGGTTCTTAGATTCTATGACTGCATTGACGTTGAGTCGCAGTCACGCAAGTGTCGTACAAATTGTTGCAACCGAGTTTACAACAATTTTACAACAATATGACGATTTCTATCAGAAATCGCAAATCGCGGGACTGCAAGAGGTTGCGATTGCAACCTTATACAGGGTAAGACTTTATGCTCTACTTCGGTACTGCACCGTCGGTCAACTATGTGTCACGATATAGCTCGCTCGTCAGGTTGAGGGCCTAGTGGGGATTAAACCCCGTGGAGGTTCGAGTCCTCTCTTGCGCATTATCCTTCAAGGACTTACGGCAATTTGTCGTAAGTCCTTTTTTTGTGCCGTTTCGATGATTTTACGGCAGGCAATGGTGTGTACGTTGCATGACGAGAACGCCGCTAAGGCGGATGCATGGCCCTCGTTTTACGCTGGCGGAAAGGATGTCGGTCGGGGCTTTTTGCCGCTGTGGACGTCTCGCACGTATTCGAGCAAGTTTTGCGTGATGGAGTCATTGGGTTGCATGTTCAACGCACGTTGGACAACCCGTTCTGCTTGCTCGACGTCTCCGGACACCAATAACGCGAGTCCAAGGTTGGAAAGCAAACCAGCATCACGGGGGTCGATCTCGGTGGCCTGCCAACCCACTTGCACGGCCTCTTCTCCGAGTCCTAACGTCATGCAACTCAAGCAGAATTCCCGCAGGACATCTTTGTGTTCGGGGTTGAGCTTATACGCTCTTGCTAGTGCTTTGTATTCGGCTTCGTGTTCGCCTTGCATGCGGAATGTCAGCCCGAGAACCCAACATGCCGCCCAGTTCTTCGAATTCAGTTGAATCGACGCAGTCAACAGCCGGACCGCTCGACTCAGTTCTTGCTGTGCGGTTTCGGTGCTGGGGTCGGACGGCGACCGCTGAAACGGCAAATACGGATTGGCCAGAGCGGTTCCCCAGTCGTATAAATCCGACGCGGTTCGTCCTGGGAAATCGTCGTGCGAATCTTCATCGGGCAGCAAGTTCGTACGGCCGACGTAAACTTCCTTCTCGGTTTCCGTGTCGTAGAAGATATCGATCGGGCCGTCGATTCGGAGAAACTTGAGTCGTTTGCGGGCTTCTTCCCGCGTGACCTGCGTGATGGAGGGTGCCGTCGACCATCCGTCCGGCCCGATGATTTCGCCGGGTTCCTCGCCCGTGAGCCAAGCCGCGATGACGCCGCTTGAATGTCGCCCCAATTGTAGCCAATCGCAGGGATCGTCCAGACCGTCCTCCTGGCACACGACGGCGACATCGCGGTCTGGGTCGTCGGCCATCGTTGATAGACCGAGTGACTCCAACTCTGCGAGAAAGTTCCCCAAGTCCAACGCGTTCATGAATCCGACGCGACAAACAAGACCGTCGGTGCAGAACGTTTGGTTTGGACACGCCTCGACGTACCCCGAGACGCCACCGGGATGTCGGCTCTCGAGCGTCTCGTTGCGAATGAGTACGGAAAAACCTTCGACAGGAACCGCCACGCTGTCTCCTATTCCAGAGTGGGCCCGCATGACAACACGGTCGTGTTGGCAGTTAAACTCGTTTACGAATGTTGCTCGATTTTGTTTTGTTCGTCGTCGTGTTGCAACCATCCGCGAATTTTGATCTCGAAGTATCTCTTCTCAATCCGGGGCGTTGATCGCTTTCTGCGCGTTCCACAACGACTGTAAAACGGCATCGACATACTCTGCATCCGAAAAAGGACTGAGAATATACGACTTTAACGCGACGATCGGTTCGCCATATTCACTCTCGCGGTAGCAGTCGGTCAAAGAGATAACGATGCCGCGGCCCTGAAGTGCTTCCTCTTGGATGAGCGCGAAAATCCGGCGATTGTAGGCGTTGTGCTTACGCAGTTGATCGCGATATGCAGGATCGGTCCGTTCGCGTTTTGGGACCGTGAAAGTGTCGACGCCTTCCGGGTACACGCGAAACAGCGTGACAGGCCCGAAGTTTTCTCGATTGAGAACGGTCGTCGCCGCATGACTTTCGAGATGTTCCCGCAACGTCTCCGCCATCGTGACCAAATGACCGAGCAAACTTTGTAGTCCCTGTCGACCGAACAAACGCAGGTTCGCAAGTGCCGCCATCGGGCCGGAACCGCTTCGCGTCGTTTCCAAGGTGAATTTGCCGGGGTGGTATTCGCCGGACTGAAACAAGTACGGCATCGTTGCATCGGGGCGACTGATCAATTTCAGGTCCGCCCGATCCTTCAGAATAAACGCGCTGGAAATGTACGGGCAAAATCCGGTCTTGTGGTAATCGATGCCCACGGAATCGGCGAGCGGGATCTGACGGATGCGGCGGGTGGAGTGTGCGAGTGCCCGGATGGTTCTCGCGCGAAACTCGAGTGGGTTGGCTTCGAAGTCGTACTCATTGAACACACTCCAAGCCCAACCGATGACAGCATCGGCGTGAATGTGCGGACGATAATCCAATGAGAACTCATCAGCCAACCGGTCGACGATTTCGCGGACTTGTTCCACATCGTCGATTCCGAACGCATCCGTAGTGCCCATCGTCGCGACTACAGCGGCGACTTTCCCGCCGGACTTCAACACATCACGGAGATGCGATTCCAATAAGCACGGTCGCAGTGCGTTGTCGTCGGTGGTGGGGATTCGGATGACGTTGTCTTCCCCCAGTCCCAACCAATTCGCCACCGTGATACAGGCATAGTGAGCATGATCCGAACACAAAATGACCGCCCGCTCGGTGACGCCGGTCTGCTGGGTGCCGGGACAGGCTTTCTCCAAACCGATCTTCACCGCGTACAACAGCGTTCCCGTTCCGCCGAACGTGAACACGCCGCCGGCTCGCTTGGCATCGTAACCGAGCAGTTCCGCTGTCATCGCGATGGCTTCAATTTCCGCAACCGCGATCTTGCGACCGGATTCATCGCTGACCAAATTCGGATTGTAAATCGACGGCAACATACCACCGATGATGCTGGGAATCGTCGGTGGCGGGACCACGTTGATCTGCGAACGCGGGTGTCCCCAGATGAAAAGCCCCGATAGATATTCCACCAATTCCGTCGTCACCGCTTCCAAATTCCGCGGCGAATCGTCCAACGTGGCCTGCATCGCCGATTCATAATCGAGCTCTTCCGTTTGACCGAGCAGTGGTCGGTCGGATTTCATCGCGTCGACCTGGTCCAAACTCCGCAGGAACGAGAACACAAAATACGCATCATGCACCCGATTCGAAACCGGCTGCGGAAACGCCTCGCGTAGTTGTTGCAGGATGTCTCGGTAGGGAGTCGTCATGAAATCGTCTCGTGTGATCTTTCGTGTTCTCGTAGGCTGGAACGAATCCCGGCTTTCTCTGACCGGGGCCAATGTGCTTCAAAACGGAACAGCGCATCATCCGTGGTGAGTCAATCGATTACCGATACCATGCGGTCAAGGAATCATCGTCCGGGATTCTTGATTCGAGTACTTCAATTCAGGTTAACGCAAACCTGAGACTCGTCCCAGCGTACGCCCTGGTCAATCACACGCCCAACGCACAACCCACAAACGAAAAAAGGACGAGTCACCGGCGGGCGCCGATGACTCGTCCGGGGCAGGACGATTGACGTAACAGGTTGGCAGAAAGCCTGGTCGACGAGTCCGTTAGGGAGAGGATGGACTGGCGAATGCTTGACTGAGTCGTTCCGTTTTTTCACTGTCCAGGCTGCGGGGGAAGCCCGACCAGTTCGGAAGACGACCACCTGAGGCCGCTCGTTCTGCATCGTTTTCGTTGAATACGGGAGCGTTATTGGATTCGAAAGGCGGCGGTGTGAGTCCGGCTTCGTTTCGAGCCTGATCTGCCGGAGTCCAACCTTCGTTCACCGCTCGTCGCCAACCCGGCGAATCCTGCGTGACGGCGTCTCGCGGACGAGCCACGGTGCGAGCCGGTGCGGTTTTCGGTTCCGTCGGGGGAAGCGAAATGATCGGTGTGTTGCCGACCGGTTGGGTTGGGGGATTTGGCATCGTTCGCGGAGGAGCATTGTCCGGGCTTTGGCCGCGAATGATCGGTTGATTGTCACGATTGGCTGCGGGGGCTTCGTTGGATGCGAGTTGCGTATCCGGTGGCAAGTTCAATCGCGGACTACCCGCCATGATCCAACCGTTCCAACGTGTTTCGAGAGTGTTGATGTCGTCGAGATTGTAGAACTGTTTGATCGCACGGTCCCAACCGATTTGATGGGCAGCTTCCAGAAATTCGAGAAACCGCGTGCGGCCACCAGCTTGCACAAGGAAATCAGCCAGTGAGTAGCCTTCGGCGTACAAGGTCAGCACGTCTTGCATGTCTTTCGGATACTCTTTGATCGCCAATAGACGACGGAGCGGAATGCGACGGGAACTGTCCCACACTTGCTCCAAGAGTAACCGTTGCCGACGTTGTTCGGATTCGTGTTCGACGAGCGTTGCGGCTCCCTCATCGGCCCATCGCGGGAGCGGGCGTCGGAAGTGGCAAGCCAATACGGTATGGCTAACTTCGTGAGGAATCACGCTATCGAGAATACGTTCGAGCGTGCCTTGGACATTCATTCGCCAACCGAACACTTCGCCGCGATCAAACGCAAACGTGGTCGCGCCGCCGGCACCAATTTGGCCAACTTTTACAGACAAAGTACAGGGTTTGTACCAGCGGGGCATCTTTTTGCCGAGCCATTTCATCGCGAGTTCTTCGCGGAAGTGTTCGGCCGTCTCACCACATTGCTTCGCGATTTCAGCCGTGGGAGCCGTCACAATGAAATTCGGCGTCCGATAGGTCGCGCCGGCGGTTGTCATCACCGTCAAAATCAGGCTGAGCCTGATCACAAGAGCTTCCATGCTCATTGCAGTCTCCACTGAGAAACCATTCTCGCGATCATGCGAAACTGGTGTGTTCTCGGGTCCAGGTTGATCGTTTTCCACGACCATCCGATTCTGCGGGGGCAAGGTTTCTCATCAAGTGAGATAACCCTGAGCTAGCGAATCCTTGCCAGCCGGTTCAAACAGTAGCAAACTTGAGTCCAAACACCCGATCCCGAACAACTTTCTCAAACTTTTCGGAAGCGATAACAGTAAGCCGTTTCAACAAAAACAGTTACGGCAAACACCTCCACACGAGTTTCTCCGTCGATTTCCGCGAAATTTGAGCTGATTGTAGAAGGTGCAATGGGACTCGTTGGCAAGATTGCAAAAATTGCTTTTGAATCAGATTGCGCATGATCACTCCCGGAAACAGATGTGCTCTCGCTCCGCTGCCCATTGCGAATGCAGAATGATACGATGAATCCACCACGATTCGCTCGGTCTCAAGGTTTTGAATCCTATGTTGCGTTTTCACTTTCCCGAATGTTTTTTGCTCGCCATTCCGCTGGCGTGGGTGTACTGGCGTTGGGGACGCCCGGCAGACCGCGACCGCGTGACGGAATCCATCCGGGTCAGCTTCTTACTGTTATTACTGGTGGCATTGACCGGACCGGAAGTGAACCTTGGGGGCAAAGGGCTTGACGTCGTCGTCGTAGCCGACCGTTCGGCTTCAATGACCGATGCCGACATCGACAACGTTCGCGAATTGATCCAAAACCTCGACCACACCCGAGCCAGTGGTGATCGAGTGGCCATCGTCGGTTTTGGTCTGACTCCGACAGTCGAACGACAACCGTTGGGCGACGCCCAGTTTTCGGGGTTCGAGAAAAGTGTGTCCTCAGAAGGCAGCGACCTAAATGAGGCCTTGCTGACCGCGCTCAATCTTGTCGACCGCAACCGTCCTGCGCGAATTCTGGCCCTGACTGATGGGGAATCAACCGGACTCGATCCTCGGTCTGCCGCGCGACGTGCCCGAGAACTAGGTGTACCGATCGATTTCCGCGATTATACCCGTCTGCGAACCGGCGACATCGCCATTGAGGAAATCGCCCTTCCCGAGACCGTCAGCCCCCGCGAACCATTTCAATTTTCCGTCCGAGTGTTCGCCGATGCAGATGCTCAAGCCGAAATTCGCATCCTTCGCGACGACCAGGAGTTCGCGACACGGAAGGTCTCGCTTCATAGCGGCATGAATCTCGTGCCGTTTCGAGAGGTCCTCGATCGCGGCGGGTTTTATAAATACACGGCGGAAGTCGTCGTGGAAAACGATCCGTTGCCGGAGAACAATCGCGGGTTGGGAGTTGTGCGGGTCGATTCCGGTCCGAAAGTGTTGGTCCTGAATTCGGATGGTCGTGAAGGCAACATGGTGCGGGCTCTCCGTGCGGCGAGCATTCCCGTCGATGTCGCTGAGGCGAAAGCCAATCCACTGACTCAGGACGATTTAGACCCCTACCGCACCGTCATTCTGGAAAACGTACCTGCCGACGATCTCGGTCGACTCAAGATGGAACGACTCGCGCAGTTCGTCGAAGACTTAGGTGGCGGATTGTTGATTACCGGCGGACAACGAAGTTTCGGCGGCGGCGGTTACTATAAGAGTCCGCTTGATCCCGTATTGCCGGTCTCGATGGAACTCCGCGAAGAACATCGCAAAATGCGGGTGGCAATTGCAGTCGTACTCGATCGCTCCGGCAGTATGTCCGCGCCAGTGCGTGGTGGCCAGACGAAGATGGACCTCGCGAACATCGGCACTTCCGAGGTCGTGCGGTTACTCTCTCCGGCCGACATGGTCTCGGTCATTGCCGTCGATTCCGCCCCGCATGTGGTGCAGGAAATTACGAAGGTCGACGATGCGGAACCGATCGTCAGTCGAGTTCGACGAATCGAAAGCATGGGCGGTGGGATTTTCGTTTATGACGCATTGGTCGCGGCAGGCGAACAGTTGATGAAGGCTGATGGTTATCAGACTCGGCATATCATCCTGTTCTCCGATGCCACCGATAGCGAAGAACCGGGCGATTACAAAACGCTGATCGATCAATACACCCGTGCGGGAATGACTGTGAGCGTGATCGGTCTCGGTTCGGACACCGACGTCGATGCCGCGTTGCTCAAAGACATCGCCAAGCGGGGCGGTGGAAACGTCATGTTTACCGACGATCCCGCGGAACTGCCTCGTCTGTTCACGCAAGATACAATGAGTGTTGCCCGCAGTACGTTCATTGAAGCCGGCGACGAGTACCCAAACGGAATCCCCGGGGAATTGCTACCGGAACCGGCACGGCTGATGGGAGAAATCGACTTCCCCAACTTCCCAACCGTGGGTGGTTACAACTTGAGCTACCTCAAGCCCGACGCCACCGCTGCTGCAATCTCGCAGGACGAGTATGCCGCTCCGTGGTCTGCCTTTTGGTATCGTGGGTTGGGTCGGGTGTCCGCATTGACGATGGAAGTCGACGGGCTTCACACCGGTCAATTCGGCAATTGGCCTCACTACGATGACTTTCTGATTACGCATGTCCGTTGGCTGCTTGGAGGTGATAATCCGAACGACGTTTTCATCGACTTGCAACGTGACGGTCAAACGGCGTTGGTCACCGTCGAACTCGATCCGCTTGCGGAACGAACTGCCGGCAAGCTCCCCACGACGGCACCTGAGTTGTTCGTCGTCCCCCCGGGAGCCGAGCGTGAGGAACCCTTGCGTCCGGAATTTACGTGGATCGGTTCGCACACCTTACAAGCACAATTCGCACTTGAGGAACTCGGGACGTATCGCACCTTGGTAAAAACCGGCGGACGACGTTTTGTCCGCGGCCCGGCCTTGACACTTCCCTACTCCCCGGAGTTCGAGCCAAGACCAAGTTACGAATCCGGTCGAGCCATGCTTGCGGAACTGGCAGACCTCTCGGGCGGCGAACGGCGGACCGATGTCGTAACGATCTTCAAAGACCCGCCGTCCTCACCACGCATGTTACCGTTGTTACCTTATCTCATGATCCTTGCCGTTCTGCTGTTACTGATTGAAATCGCGGGTCGACGTCTGGTGCTCTGGAAGCGGACGAAAATTCCCGAAGCGGAGGCAATGCCCGTCGGCGGTCCGATGCCTCCGCCTTCTCCGGCAAAAAAACGGAGGGTGCAATGGGCGTTTGGACAACGAAAGTCGGCCAAACGCTCTGAAGTCGACGCTCGCCCGCAACCTGTGGACGAACAACCCAAGAGAACGAAGCCATCGGCTAGCGACGTTTATGCTCAGGCAAAACAGAAAGCGCGTCGCCGCAACGATTGATGAATTCCTCAGAGTTTTTGCCTTGCTTCTGTGGAAATTCGTGTACCATGTCAGTGCTTTTCTTGGCTGACATCACATGACGGATCCCCGATATGACCGGCTTCCACGAAGCTTTTGAAACTCTCGCTGATCGCCCTGTTTTCGCTCACTTCCAGAAGCTCGTGCAGACTGCCCGCCCGTCGATGCACGAGGAGCAAGTTCAAGAACAGATCGCTCAATGGGGGGAGTCAAAAGGATATCGTGTGACTCGCGACAAGACCGGCAACATCTGTCTACACGTTCCCGCGCGTGGGGAGGTCGCGAACCAACATCCGGTCATCATTCAAAACCATACCGATATCGTCGTTAGCAATGCGGATGATGCCCCAGCGGGAGTCGATTCCGCTACGGGAAACATTCCCGTCGATCGGGGCAACGTGGGACCGGACGGCAAGTTCACTCCCGACGCACAAGGCGGATGGCTCCGCGCCCCCTTCACGACATTGGGTGCCGACAACGGAATCGGCTGCGCGATGGCAATGGCGATTTGCGATGACGAAGAGGCTGTTCATCCGCCGCTCGAACTGATTTTCACTGTCGATGAAGAACAAGGTTTGACCGGGGCTCTGCAATTGGATGCGAAAGCTTTGGAGATTCAAGGGAGCACACTTATCAATCTCGATACGGAAGACGACGACGAGCTAACGATTGGATGTGCCGGCGGAATGGATACGGAAATCACTTGGCAACGGCAACGCGCTGCGATCCCAAGTGATTTAGTCGCTTTCGAGATTTCTCTCGGCCCAACGCTCGGTGGTCATTCCGGAATCGAAATTGATGCCGGTCGTATTAATGCGAATCGGGCGTTGGCTCGGATTCTGCGACACGCGGCGATGCAAACACCACTTCATCTCGCGTCGATCAGCGGTGGCGACAAACGCAATGCGATTCCACGAACCGCCTCGGCAGTCGTCGTCATCGACCCGGCTCAAGAGACAACGCTTCGCACGGCTGTCGACGAAGTCCGCAAGCATCTGGCAGACCAGTTCGGCTCGCGTGATGTAAATCTTCTCGAAACGATTGCCGATCCCAAACCGGTCGCGTCGCCGGAGACCGCGTTTGTTCCAGAGTCTTCGCTGAGCCTGATCAATCTCATCTTATCGCTGCCCGCCGGCGTCTTGGGCATGACCCCCGAGATTCCCGGTCTGGTCGAGACCAGTAATAACCTGGCAGTGATTTCTACGAAGGATGACACAGTCCGAATTGCTTGCAACTCGCGGAGCAGTTCTGCGGAGTCATTACGAGACGTCTCCGCAACTCTCTGTGCACTTGCAAGCTTGTCGGAAGCCACAGCGAAGAAAACAAATCAATATCCCGGTTGGCAGCCCAACGTCAGTTCCAAACTCGTACAAATCACGGCGGCTGCCTACAAGTCGCTCTTTAACGACGAGCCAAAAATTCACGCAATCCATGCAGGGTTGGAGTGCGGAGTACTCGCCGAACGCATTGGGGGCGATGTTGATTCCATCAGCTTTGGCCCGAACATTCGTGGCAATCATGCACCGGGTGAACGAGTCGAGATTGATTCTGTCGCGAAATCGTACCGACTCCTTAAGTCAGTTCTGAAGTCACTCGCGGAGATTCGTTGAAAGGAAGTGTTCCATGTTATTACACACGACGAATTGTGTAATCGAGTTTATAAAATTCGAGGGCCAACCATGATTCGAGTTGAGCAACTACCACCACTACCGGACCGAAGCCCCAATTCTCACAAGGGTACCTTCGGTTCGGTTTTTTTAATTGGCGGGTCCCGGGGAATGAGCGGCGCGATGGCTCTGGCCGGCATGGGGGCCTTGCGAGGTGGTGCTGGACTGGTCACGTTGGGAATCCCGCTTGGACTCACCGCGACCGTCGCCGCGCTTGAACCATCCTATTTGACTAAGTCGTTACCTGAAGATAAGCACGGGTGCATCTCGCTCGTAGCATGGTCGGCGTTACACGATGCCGACAAACGTTACGATGTCATTGCTATCGGCCCGGGTTTGTGTCGGACAGACGATTCTCAAGAACTGACCGCCCGTTTGTATGAACGCTGTTCGGTTCCCTTGGTAGTCGACGCGGATGGTCTCAATAATCTCTCAGACCGGAAATCGATACTCGGAGCACATCCGCATTCCGATTCTGCCGTTCGCGTTCTGACGCCACACCCCGGCGAGTTCGCGCGACTGATGGAGGTTTCCGTGAGCGAAGTGCAAGCCAATCGGGAGATGCTCGCAGCGTCGTTCGCCTCGAAACATCAAGTCGTTCTCGTGCTCAAAGGTCAGGGAACGATTATCACCGATGGAGAGCAACTTGCGGTCAATCCGACGGGGAACCCCGGCATGGCCACTGGCGGAATGGGAGACGTACTGACTGGGCTCATCGCTGCGTTATTGGCCCAGGGGATGTCCGGTTTCGATGCGGCTCATCTCGGCGTTTATCTACACGGGTTAGCAGCCGACATCGCAGCCCAGGAGTTTTCCCAACCTGGTTTGATCGCCTCCGACTTGCCACTCTACATCGGGCCAGCGTGGCAGCACCTCATCGGTGACCCGGAGGAACTCCAAGACGATCAAACCGACGGCGCACGTTAAGCCTGCATCTACGAAAACATCGTTACTCTGTAAAGTATTGCCGGACAACTTGCCGATGTCGCGGACGAAGAGACTGTCCACGGGATTCGCGACCAGTGGCCGACTCGAACGATCGCTGTTGCCCACGCTTTTGTGACCCAGACGGATCGACATCTGGTTCGGCGGCGGTTTCACCGACCGTCTGCAGATTTGTTGCGTCCTCGAAACCCGGCGGCAATAAAACGCTCTTGAATTTTGCCCGACTTTCGTCGGATTCTTTGCCCCATGTTAACTCGGCATCACCGCGACCTCGACTCGCACCTCCGCGACCGGGCTTGCCACCGTCGCTCGATTCTCCCAAGCCCTCGCACTGGCCTTCACCTTCACAGAGTTTCGCCCCGGCACAACGGCCTCGGCATTCGTTGAGTTTCTTCGCTTGCTCTTTGAGAAACTCGTCCAACTCGGAAAGCAATTGCTCGCGTTGTTCGCCACCATCCAGCCCGTCGCGTTTGGGGAGTTGGTTGTCTTTCATCAACCGTTGGAGTTGCTCGCGAAGTGCATCGGGGGAACGTGACAACGCACCGCGTTCATCGAGTTTTCGCAGCGTCTCGAGCATGTCTTTCTGCAATTGCTCGCTCCGCTCAAGCGACAACATTTCTCCGCCCGGTCCATTCTCGCGGGACAAGGCCATCGTCGCCTGCCAACCCTTCGCGACCGACCGTTCAGCGGCTTCCAACTCCTGTCCTAATTCCCGACGCAAACTATCGATCGCTTCCCATCGTTCGTGGGTCAACGAGGATTCCTTCGTTTCCGCTGTGAGTTTCTCGATTTCCTCGTTGAGATCTTGAACTTCTTCTTGGGTGAGCACGTTAGCTTCTTCGAGCCAATCCACGCCCTCTTGCAACCGCTGAAGAGTTTTTTCTGCAAGCGTGTCGGGAGGCAATTCCTCGGAAGTTGTCTCACGAAGCGGCACCGCTCCGGCAGATATGACGAACATCAATGGAATGTATAAGTACTTTGCGAATCGCTTTGGCCGCACGTAGAGTAAGCCACGCTGCCAATTCGGAATTCGGCGGTCCAATTCGGTCTGCCATGTCGAGTCGCGATCCTCACTCAGCGTCATCACCAAGCCGCCGGCCTCCAAACGTTCGTCGAGGATGGCCACCGTTTCAGCACGCGAAAAACTGTTTCGGCCAACTTTTCGCCAAGCAATCCACGCGATGGGAATGGCACCCAGTCCAGCCCACAAGATGTACGGCCAACCAGCGGGGAAGAAGAGTTTCACCGTGAGCACGGCTGCACCGAGTACGAGCAGAAAAATCGCTAACCAGTCGGCTGCCGTCGCCAAGAACAAACCAAATTGCAGACGACGACGGTGTTGTTCCACCCAGCCATCAAAACTTTGTGTGGTCATCGAATCCGCTCCACCATTTCATATGATTGACTGAGGTTATTGTCGCTCGGTTCCCGCGTGATGGCAATTGCTCCAGTCTTTTAGACTTGCATCAGGAATGACGGTGGGCAACTCAAAAAGTTCCGAACCTTCCAATCGAACGGTGCCTAACGTCCCAATGAGCAACACATGAGCGGCTAGGTTCGCGTCGGTGGCTGAGACAGACACCATTGCAGTTTGTCCGTTCTGACAGGTCGCCAAAACAGTCAAAACTTGCTGCGACAAAGGCGACACTCCGAGATTTCGAATCGGCGACTCGAATAATTGTTCAACATCGCGAAGACAATCGGCCGCCAGCGGTTCAAGTTGTGTTTCAGCCGGCAACCGCAGATGCCAACGGATTGCGACCGGCTGACCAAGCTGGTTGGCTTGAATTGCGTCGCGAAGTGTTCGACGAATCTCGGCTAGGGTCATGCGATCGACTCCGGAGTAAAACCCGTTTGCGGTAGTCTATCACAAGTCCGTCGAACTATGCGATGGCGGTTGCTGGCTGTTTTGCCGGGTGATCTTGGTCCAGAGCATCAGCCGCGATCCAACCGGACATCAACACCATCGGCATCCCAGGACCAGGATGTGCAGCACCACCGGCCAAATAGAGACCATCAATATCGCGACTTCGGTTCGCAGGCTTAAATGCTCCGAAGAACCGCCCATGACTGGCTAGACCGTAGATCGCACCGTTGAGAACGTGATATCGGTCATGAATGTCCTGTGGCGTCAGAACAGCCTCCGTGACGATGCGGTCTTCCAAATCGGACATGCCAGCGGTTCGCGCGAGTTTCTCTAGGATCGTCTGACGATACGCGGGCAACATCTGCGACCAGTCTTGCCCCGGTCGCAAGTACGGAGTGTGAACCAGCACATACAACGCTTCCCCACCGGGCGGTGCAACAGCGGCTTCCGTGACCGCCGGAGCGCAAACGTAACAACTTGGGTCCGGTGCTGGTTCGCCTTTGTCGTAGATGAACTCAAACTCCTCGTCCGCATCTCGCGAGAACACGAAATTGTGGTGCAACAAATGTTCGTAGCGTTCTTTCAGACCGAGATATAACACGACTCCCGAGCAGGCCGGTTCATACTTGCGGCGTTTTTCGAATCGCTTCGTGGCCCGGCTTGGTTCCAAGAGTTCCGCATGTGTGCGAACGCTATCACAGTTTGAGACGACGGAATCGAATGGGAAGAAATCGCCGTCATCGGTTTCGACACCACGAACCACTTCGAGTTCCGAACCGGTTCCATCCATTCTCTCCGTGCGGATTTTTCGGATCCCCCTGCCCGTGTGGATCTCGACCCCCAAGTCCCGCGCCAATTTTTCGAGCGCCAACGGCACCGCACGCGTTCCACCGATGGGGTACCAAATTCCTTCCTCGGTTTGCATGTGCGCGATGCCACACAAAACCGCCGGAGAACCGAATGGTGACGAACCAACGTATTGAGTGAAGTGGTCGATCATTTGGGCCACACGTTCGTCCTTCACACAGGAGCGAACAACGCCGGCCACCGTTTGCCCCATTCGCAGTTGCAACAGGTCCGAAAGCGTTTTGGAATTGAACGTCTCACCAAGGTTGAGCGTGTCGCGAATGCCACCGACGTTGCGATAGAAAAAAAAGCGGTCGGAGATTCCATGGAGTCGTTCTGAGATCGTCAAGAATTTTTGATAGCCGTCGCCGTCCGCGGGACGTTCCGAGAACTGCCGAATCGACTCTGCCATCTGCTCCACGTTTTCAACAAGATCCAAGACCGCCCCGTCTTCGAAGAAACACCGCCACTGCGGATCGAGCCGGACTAAATCCAACTCGGTGTGCATATCCCGGCCGGCTTCTTGAAAAACTTTTTCCAAGACAGAGGGAATCGTGAGGATCGTCGGCCCCATGTCAAAACGAAAACCGTCCTGCTCAAGCACGGCAGCCTTGCCGCCCAGCCATTCGTTACGCTCGAAGAGAGTCACGCGATGGCCGCGTGCCGCCAACGTACACGCTGCCGCCAACCCCGCTAGTCCACCGCCAACTACGCCAACGCTGCTCTCACTTGTCATCGCTCTATGTCCTCTCGGTAGATTCGGCCGTTCGCGGAAACTCGAAGCGTTTGAACCGCCTCGTGCTCAGGATCGCGAACCAATCGACTCTTTCGTCGGTGAAACGGGATTGCTCTCGGGTGTCGCCGGGTCGCTCTGTCGTTTGCGATGTTTCCAGACATCAAACCCCGCTCGCATGGATTGGAAAACGCCGCCGATTCGTTGAAATACACCTGAGGAATGACGGATCTGAAGATACGCTTTCAAAAGATCTTGGATGTCGTCGGCTTCATACTCGAGGTGCGGTGCAAAGCGTCCTTTGCGGGTGAAGATGGCTTTGTAAGCCGTCATGTGCAGAAGTCCTTCGGCTCCCTGAGTGATGCCGAATCCGCTCATCCGACGACCGCCAAACCCCACCCGCGGATCGGCAGTGGGTGCAAGCATATCGTTGATCACAACATTGCCGGCTTCGATTTTCTCGGCCAGTTGTTCAGCGGCCTCTCCGACACCGAAGACAGTGGCCCCTAATGCGTAGGCACATTGTCGATTAGCCTTCAGTGCAGCTTCATCATCGGCGACGGGAACGAGTGACAACACCGGAGCGAAAATATCCTCGTTCAACAGTTTCATATCTTGATTTGCATCGGTGACGATGAGTGGAAAACTCTGGCTAAGGTCACCGCTGTCGAGATCACCGGTTAGAAGGGTCGCACCATTCTGAATCGCATCGCGGACGAATTCCCGGGCCATCGCGGCGGCTTGCGGATCCGGTTCGATTCGTGGCAATGTCTTGGTCATCGCCAGCAACCGTTCCTCGAACTCGCGAAGTTTATCTTCGGGAACAAAAATCCGACGTGGGCCGATACAAGTGGCTCCGCTGTTGAAACTCAAACCAAATCGCAACGCAGAAAAGACTCGGTCCCAATCGGCGGAACGCTGCACGAACACCGCATCGCAGCCCGAGAGTTCCAGGGTCGCCGGTGTCATCGTCTCGACGGCATTCCGTAGCACGATTTGTCCGGTCTTGGCTGAACCAGTGAGAACGATCTTGTCGACACCTGCTTCGATCAGTTTTTTCGCAGGCGTTGGATCCTCCGTAAATACGTGTAGCAAATCCCGATCGAGACCCGCCGTGAACAACATTTCTGCCAGTAGACTCGTGATTGGGACGGCGTCTCGACCCGGTTTGACGAACACCGCATTCCCCGCGACAAGCGCTTGCAACATCTGCACGCCGGTCAATAGGAGCGGATAATTCCATGTTCCCAAAATGAGCACGACGCCCAGCGGATCACGACGGACAACAGTCTGCACTCCGGTCATCCATAGCGGGCGACTCCACCGGCTGAGCTTTCGCGGCGACAGCAACTTCTTGGCATCGCGATTAAGAAACGCACACGCATCGGCCAATGGCACCACCTCCGCAGCGAGTGTCTCTCTTGAGTTCACACGTTGCGGAATTGTCACCGTGTCGACTAACTCGTCGGTGCGTTGCACAATCTGATTCCGAAACCGCCGCACAATCGCGAGACGTTCGCGGATCGACACTTCTCTCCATTTGCGTTGTGCGTCACGTGCGGTTTCCAACAGCGTCAGCGGATCGGTTTCAGACAAGTGCGGTCTCCATACTCGGGTTCGATTCCGTTGGCGTCAAAGGAAGATCAGTTTCGGGCAGCTCGATTCCCAGGTCATCGCCCAACAACTTGGAAGTGATACGAGCCGACTCAAAAATCACTGGCAGGCCACTCCCCGGATGTGTCCCACCACCCACAAGATACACGTTTTGCAAGTCTTCGAAACGGTTTCGCGGTCGATTGTGGAGCATCTGGCCCAAATTGTGTGCCAAATTGAATGTTGCCCCGCGATGGATCGCGAAGTCGTGTTCCCAGTCCGTCGGGGTGATCACACGCTCGTAACGAATCCGCGACTCGATATCCCTAATGCCAAGTTTTTCCAGTTGCCGAAGAACGCGTTTTCGGAATGGTTCGCGTTCGCGGGACCAATCCACATTTGGGTGTCGATTAGTCACCGGTGCTAGAACATAAAGGGTACTTTGCCCCGGCGGTGCCAACGACGGATCGGTCACACTCGCGTTTTGCACGTAAACCGAAGGGTCGTCAGACAACACATGCGTCTGTTCGATCTCCCGTAAGTTGCGTTGATAATCCTTGGCGATGTAAATCGAGTGATGAGCAACGTGTTCATCCAAACCATCCACGCCGAGGTACATCATGAACGTCGAGCAAGAGAACTGTTTCCGATCGATTCTCTCGTCGGTCCAACGTCGACGAAGTTTGTTCGGCACGAGGTTCTGCATGGCATGTGCGAAGTCGGCATTGATGACCATCGCATCTGCTCGGTAGTCCGCTCGGCTCGTTTGCACTCCCACTGCTTTCTTGCCCTCAAAGAGGACACGTTCGACTGGTTCGTCGAGTTGAATCCGTACGCCCATGTCTCGACAGATTTCCGCCATTCGTTCGGTCACGGCACTACACCCCCCCATGGGATGGAACACGCCATGTTCATACTCAAGGAACGACAGGATCGAGAACAAACTCGGGCAACGAAACGGCGACATCCCCAAGTATTTCGATTGAAAGCTGAACGCAATGACGAGCCGTGGGTCCGAGAAAAATGTTTGCAGTTCGCCCCCCAATGATCGCCAAGGTTTGACGTGTTTCGCGGCGCGAAGCAAACCAGGACTCAGCAAGTCGCGAACACCATTGAACGGAGACTCGAGAATCGGACGAAACCGCTCCAACTTGATCCGATTCTCAGCCATGAAGCGACGAAACGAACCGGCATCGTTGGGTGAGAGACGTGTGATCTCACGTTCCATTCGTTCAACATCCGGCGTGGCGTTGAGTTCTCCGCCACTTCCGAAAATCAGTCGATACTGGGGATCGAGTTTCTGCATTGGGACTTCGGAGAACAAGTCGCGTCCGACGGTTCGAAATATCTCCTCAAGCACACGCGGATACAAAAAGAAAGTGGGCCCGAGATCAAAACGAAACCCGTCGGCTTCAATTGCAGAGGTCCGACCGCCAACGCGATTCTTCCGCTCGACGATACGGACATTGGCTCCGGCATTCGCTAACAACATAGCGGCTGCCAAACCACCGGGACCGGCTCCAACAATTAACACTTCCGGGGTTTTCATAGGAAGCTGCGTCCTTTGGTGACCAAACTAATAGGGTGTCTCAGGCAAATTCCGCTTGACGAAATATGGCGACAGTATTATTCCCTCGATGAGTTGATTGGACAGGTCACCAGTCGTGCCAATTTGCTGAGAATTACCGAAGAGACCATCATAACGCAATTCGATAGCCATCAGACTAACAAGTTGCGATCCTTTTATGCGAGGAATTCCGAGATGAACGGCGACGGATTGAGCCGAACTTGGCTTCTCGCACGCAAAGATCTCTTGCTACAAATTCGCGATCGCAAGGCCATGCTGATTATGTTGGCCATGCCCTTGGTGTTTATTGCGATCATCGGCTTCTCGGTCGGTGAGATCAACGGCTGGCAGGGTGAGTCGCAAGGATTGAAATTCGCGGTGGTCGATGAGTCGGGCGACCAACTCAGTCGAAAGGTGATCGCCGCTCTCGAACAACGTGGCGGAGTACATATCGAGGTCGTGCCGAACCGGCACGTCGCGGAAACACGGGTGCAACGTCAGACTTCCGATGTCGGTTTGCTCATCGGGCGAAAGTTTCGGGAGTATGCCGACGAGTTACATCTCGGTGATGTGCTCGATCCCCGATCTGGGCGGTTAGCGGCAGGGATTCAAGCATTCGATATGCAAATTGTTCATAAAGATTCTCTCGTCAATGTCGGTGGAATTGCAGAACAACTCGTCTATGCAGAGACCATCCAAACACTCGCTCCACATGTAGCGGGAAAAAACCAATTTACCAAACAGTTGCTTAATGACGCCCAACGAAGTGGGCCGGCCATCGACGCTGCGACGGTCGTCGAGAAGTTACCGGTTACTGGGGCGAAGTTGACGTATCAACAACTTGTGCCTGCCTACACCGTTTTGTTCGTGTTCTTTTTGATAACGATCATGGCGCGATCGTTTCTCAGCGAACGCGAACAAGGCACGTTGCGACGTTTGCGACTCACGCCATTGCGGCCGCATCAACTCCTGATCGGCAAAACGCTGCCGTTCTTCTTGTTGTCGATCGTGCAGACGGCACTTCTGTTTCTCGCCGGGCATTGGCTGTTCGGAATGCAACTCGGTAACCAACCATGGTTACTCATTCCGACAGTCTTCATGACATCGCTCACCGCGACGGCCCTCGGCCTGATGACGGCAACCCTCGTGCGGACCGATTCGCAAGTTTCCGCGTATGCCATCTTTATGCTGCTGACGATGGGGGCAATCAGTGGCTGCTTGATGCCCCGTGAACTGCTCCCGATCACCATGCAGAAGGCAAGTTTAATCACGCCCCATGCGTGGGCACTGATCGCGTTCGAAGAGATCCTGCAGAATACGAGTCCTAAGATTTTCCAAATTCTCACCTGCTGGGCGGCTTTGGGATTGTTTACGGTTTTGTTTTTTAGCGTGGGTTGTCAACGATTTTCGACAATCGACGATGCGGCAACCGCCTGACACTTTCAACGCGAGCCCGGTCAACTTTCAGTTGCGGATCAATTTGCGATTCGACATGCTGAATGTATGAAGGAAGCTCTCGGTGCCTGCCGACGTTGCGGCACAATTCAGAACCTGCCGACACTTGGCCCGGATGAAGTTGCGGCGTGCGTGAGTTGTGGAACCTCGTTTCCCACAGCCGCCGATCGCAATCGGTCTGTGAATCGCACCGCTGCTGCAGCGTTGGGATCGTTCTTTCTATTTTGGCCGGCGATATTGCTGCCGATTATTCGTGTCGAACGGTTCGGGCATCGTACGTCCACAAGTATTCTCTCTGGCACACTCGAAATGCTGCGGGATGGAGAAGTGTTTGTCGGGACGGTGATCTTGTTATTCTCGGTAGTGTTTCCGCTGGTCAAACTCGTGTTGCTATTGGAACTGTGTTGGCTCGAATTGCTA
Organism: Thalassoroseus sp.; assembly: GCF_984380535.1. Classification (NCBI taxonomy): domain Bacteria; kingdom Pseudomonadati; phylum Planctomycetota; class Planctomycetia; order Planctomycetales; family Planctomycetaceae; genus Thalassoroseus; species Thalassoroseus sp. The sequence goes on along the minus strand of NZ_CFHRBF010000003.1, from coordinate 396,482 downwards.
CATGTGCGGAATCGGCAAATTGTGTATTGGATTGTCGAACACATCGGTCGCTGGAGTATGCTGGATGTTATGCTGCTTGCGTTGTTGGTCATGCTTGTGAAGGTAGGTGATTTGGTCGAGTTTCACATCGGACCGGCAGCGATTGCATTCGTGTTGTGCGTGGGGATGAGTATCGTCGCGTCGTTATCGTTCGATCCGCATCACATCTGGGAACCCAACGACTCGCGGAGTTCCGCTTCATGAATCAGCCGCCACCGCCTCCAATCCCAACCGCTCGTCGTCAACCTCGTCCACAGCGGAAGGTCGGTTCTCGTTTCTGGTGGGTCACGCTGGCCTGTTTGGTGATCGCCGTTGGCATCACTTGGTTCTCGTTAAAACCCGGCGGCCCGGAACTAACCGTCTCCTTCGAACAAGGACATGGTTTGGCCATCGGCGATGCCGTCCGATTTCGCGGAGTCGATATCGGCGAAGTGACCGAAATGTCTTTGGCAGATGATTCGCAGGCGATCGTCGTTGGCATTCAATTGCGACCGGAAGCTCAGTCCATCGCCCGTGAAGGCACTCAGTTCTGGATTGAACGCCCCGAACTCAGCTTATCGCGACTTCGCGGACTCGATACCGTTGTGGGTGCGAAATACATTGGTGTGGCCCCCGGCCGCGAAGACGCCCCTGCGAAATACGATTTCGTCGGTAGTGAAGCTATGCCACGCTTGCCGGTCTCACGAGCGGTGGAAGTCACGATCAAGTTTCGTGACGGGAACGGCCTGGACGTGGGCGATGTCGTCAAGCATCGCGGGATTATCATCGGTGAGGTCACGGCGGTTTCACTTATCGAGAATTTCGAAGGCGTGGAAGTCACCGCACGCTTGGTTGGATCGGCGACGGACATCGCCTGCCAGGGCAGTCAGTTTTGGATCGAACGCCCTCGCGTCAGTGTGACGGAAGTTCGTGGTTTGGACACTCTCGTCCGAGGGAAATATATTGCCGTGCGGCCAGGAAGTGAGTCCAGTGGGCATTGCACAGAGTTCATTGGACTGGAAACCGCGCCGCCGGGTGACCTACCGCCAGGTGGGTTGGAAATTGTGCTCGAAGGCCCCAAACGAGCCGGGCTGGAACCAGGAGCACCGGTTAGTTATCGCGGTGGGAAAGTCGGTCACGTGATTTCAGCGGGTCTCGCCGTTGACGCAGCGACGGTCGAGGTTCGCGCATTCATTGAGCCAGACTATCGGCAACTCGTCCGCACGAACACTCGTTTTTGGAGCAACAGCGGCTTCAACTTTAACATAGGTTTCACCGGTGTTGAGTTCAATGCGGAAACGCTCTCCACCATCGCTGCTGGTGGTGTGTCATTGGCGACTCCAGAAGAACCTGGCGAACCCGCCGCGACCGGCCGACGTTTTGCGTTGGAAGAAAAACCGGAACGCGAATGGCTCGACTGGCAACCGCGTATCCCAGTTGGCGGTTCGTTGTTGCCCGACGGTGCCATCTTGCCAACCCCTATCCGGGCAAGTTTGCGATGGGACAGCGGCGTAATCATCAGCTGGACAAAACGCAAAACCGGCTGGTTATTGCCGTTGTCCGATGGCACATGTCTGGGACCGAAAGATTTGCTCACCGCGGTCGAGGGGAACGAAGACGATTCCACGCTCGAAGCGAACGGCGTCGAAATTCTCGCAACAGAACTTGACGTGAAGACCGTCGGCTCGCTCGGTGTCTGTGCGAATCCTGACTTCCTCGAAGACCACGCCGAGCGATTGTGGCCAATCAATCGGATGCGTGTACCAGATGCTCCGGAAGAGTGCGTGATCGTGGCAGATGCTCAGGCGAACAAATTACTCGTGGCAGCCGTTCGTTTGACTGCCACTGAGACCGGCTGGAAATTGGATCCTTCGTTGCCAATCACCTCCGATTGGCACGGCGGATGCGTTCTGTCACGACTGGACGGAAACCTGATTGGGCTGGTCGTCGTCGAGGACGAAGCCGCCTATATCCTCCCACTAACGGACGCCATCGTGACCAACCACGAGTAGCAGCATCCGCGTTTAAGTGAGAGGACACGGAACGATCAGTCGTAAACTGCTCTACTGTCGGACGGTATCAAGCAGCAGGGGTGTCATGACCATGTGGTGAACCCGCTCGATGCGGATTTCGAAATCCTGGCCAACGTAACGAGCGGGATCTTCGAGAAATTTCTTTTGGTTTGTCTCAGTCGCCAACATGTAAAAGCGATTTTGGTAGAACGCACCAAACTGAATGTCACCCGCAACAGCTTCGTTTTTCTCGACCAGTTTCACAGGATCGCAACCCACGTAACCGGGCATATACTCTTCCGGCGATTTCCGAAACTTTCGCAACGCCAATTCCGATTGAAAACGAAACTTCAGTCCCGCGTGTTCGGCCACGAACTCCTCGTCGCCCTGAACCCAATCTTGTGTTTCGACCAAAGTTACGGGACAGAAACCCGCGACTCCAAGGTCATCATCGAGAGTCAGAACTAACCGCTTCTTCTCCGATTTCGTCGGCTCTTCGTCGTTCTCAGCGATCACCTCAGCCGGGAACTGTTTCGCGACCGAATCAATCCGCTGCAGGTACGTGGACTCCGAGGCAATGCCTTCGTGCAATGCGTGTGTCTTGCCATCAGGCGTGAGGAACAAGTCACTCGGAAGCCGTTCCACTCCCAAGCCTTTCGCAAATGCTCGATGGTGGTCGACGTCAATTTTGACGCCGATCACGGAGCTTTTTAGCCGGGATCGAACTTCTGCCGTGTTCAGGACCGTGCGTTCCATCGACTGGCACGGCTGACACCATTCCGCATGAAAATGTAGCAACAAAGGTTTGCCTGATGACTTTGCCTCGGCCATCGCCTTCTCAAAATCGTGTTGCCAAAATTCAGCTGCGTTTCCGAGTCCAATGAACGAAGTAAGAGTCAAACACACGTGGAGGACTGCAACCAGTCCGGTACGCTCCGTCTGCGTCATTCGTAAAATCCTTCGAGAGAGAGAGTCAGGCAGGTGGCGCTTCAATGCCTATGGGGGGATTTAGGTAGGTCAGTCAATCCATCCCGCTGAGTGACCGAGATTCTGGGTGACGCGTATCGGTTTTTCAAGTCAATATTCAAAATGTCTTCATAGAAAATACGGATTAACCCTCACTCCATTCCCTAACCTAATTGACGGACTCAACTTGCAATGCCTCTGTGAATACCAGCCTTACGGCGATTGCAGCGGGATCGAGGTGGTATAGCTGCGAAATTGCGTCTTGATAGGCATGTTGTTGCGGTCGGTATCGATTGACTAAACTACGTATTTCTTCTGAACTACCTCTCGCCAGTCGGTCTGTTTTGAAGTCGATAATGTCAGCGGCAACAACGGTCTGACCCTTTCGAAATAGCACGAGCCGGTCGATTTGTCCGTTGAGAATGCCCTCGGCTGACGAGACCGCAATCGGGAATTCCGTGCGAACGGTGACGCTGCAATCACCAAGTTGTGAGGCGATGTCCGCCGGCCAGATTTCCTCACTTCCGTCGTACTCGGCTTGAGACAGCAACTTCGCGATCCGCGGATTCGTGATTGCGTGTAGGAACGCGTCTAATTCGGGTTCCCAGTTGAACTCTTCTTGGACGGTCCGACGCGCGATCTCACCCATTTTCGACGGACTCGGAGGTTCGGTCAGCCATTGAATTTGCTCAAACCAGGTATGCCAAAGTTGTCCACGCGTTGTTCCGCTCGATTGCGTCGACGAGAACGTGGATTCCCAAAGACCGTCGAATCGTTCCTCCAAGTCCGACGGGCGTTGACGAGGACGGTGCCTTATTCGGGGTGTTGCCGATTGGAGTCGAATCGTGAATTGTTCGGTCGTGTCTGGCGAAGAAATCTCCGACGCAGATGCAACGGAATCGTCACTCCAATTTGGATCACCGTGTTCCCATAGAACCGTTTCGGGTGAACATGTGGCGGAACTGTCACCCAGTGCCGACCGTAATATTCCTGCAAACGTGGAATGGAGGCTCTTCGCCTTTTCATCGGGTTGCACAATCATGTGGAGAGCATGAACTGCCCGAGTCATGGCGACATACAACAAGCACAAGGCTTCATTGACCGCGGCGGCCTCCCATTCGTTGACCATCGTCTCGAACCTGGCCGGCAAGATCGACTGGACTTCCTTTGCAGGATAAGGACTAACTGTGTCGATCGGCGAAATGGGCGACTGACGACCGACAAGAATTGACGGGCGTTGCGGAATGATTCGCGAATCCAGTTCCGGGAGAATCACAATGTCGAACTGTAACCCCTTCGATTGATGCACGTTCATAACACGCACCCGTGCAGCGGTGGGGTCCTCCACCTTCGTCGCGTTGACGACACGCAAAAAATCTTCCGTTTGCTCAGTGGCTTGTTGCTCGTATCCGTAGGCCAACTCGACTAACTGCGTGAGTCGCCGTAGATCGCGTTCGTCACACAACGACGCCAGTTGTTGGCAATAGCGATAGATAGACGGACCGTAGCCGTTTTCCAAAAGGGACGTGCGAACTTCGAGGGATAATGCTTTCGCGCGTTCATCGTCACGCCAGTCCGTGAAAGACAGCAACGTCCCCCATGGTGATTCGGCAACGTGGAATCTGGCGATCGTATCACCGGGGTGGTCGGCAATAGTCAGTAGCGAGAGCACCAGCATGACAGCAGGTGAATCAACGAGAGGGTTCCCCCCTTCCTCACTGGCCACAATCTGGTGGTTTTGTCGAAGCTCATAAATGATTCGTCCAACAGCTGCGTTAGTACGAGCTAATACGCCGATCGTGCGTTGAGGATTCGCTCGATGCAATTCCGCGACTCGTGCCGCTGCGTATCGCAACGTTTCCTGCGACTGATTCGTACCTTCCTCGGCCATCGTCGCTGTCTGTAGACTGGCGTACCCGGCTAAGTCGCGTGCGGTCGTATGTTTCTGGAACCGTTCCGACCAGACATCGGCTACGGTTGGATATTTGTCTCCGATGATCTGGTTCTGACGAAGTGACTCGAAAGTCGTGTTGACTGCGTCGATCACGATTTGACTGGATCGGAAACTGCGATCGAGCGGGATCGTCTGAATGTTGTCGATCTCGGTCCGCACGTGATCGAGTAATTCCGAAACGCCGCCCCGCCAACCGTAAATTGCCTGTTTAACATCTCCCACACAGAACAGCGATCGATGTGGGTCCGCCGATGCTGTCTCTGCAAACGGACGCAGCACGGCCCACTGGGCTAATGAGGTATCTTGAAATTCATCCAATAGCATCTGACCGACCGGCATATCCATGCGGTAAGCCAAGGCGGTCTCGTCTAACCGATTAGCAGTATCAGCAAGCAACCGAGTCACGTCGTCAAAACGTAACCCTCGGCGATCGAGCTTCAGTCGCGCGTATGCCTTGTGAAACCGATCGAGAAGCTTCCACGTGGCTTCCGCTTGATTCGCCAGCCGTCCCAGAATGACTGCCTGGGCATGTTGGATCAGGGGCGTATAAATCGCGACCAGGTTCTCTGGGATCGGCTTTCGATAGAACTGGGTCTCCCCCGCTGCCAACTTGCTCGACAATCCCTTATCGAGAAACGCCGGCCAATTCTCCTCCCGAGCCGCAGAGAGATTACTTTCCCCCGCTTTGCGAAAGCGTTTATCCTCTGGCCAACTGGCATCCTCCAATGCGTCGATCGCGGCAGCCAACTCGACATCGCTAAGCGGTTTTCTGCGAGGGATGCGGTCCCAAATCTCGGGCAATTCGGCGGAAGTTGCAGACAGGCTCCGAGTTTCTCGGTAAATCTCGTACGCATCCGAGACAGCCCGCAAGAGTTGAGTATTCACGGAACTGGCAACATTCCCTTTGCCGAGCAACCGCAACAACGCTACCGACTCCGCAATCGTTCCTTCGGTGAGCACGTCTTGAATGGCGAGGTCCCGAAGAATTTGGTCTTGGACTTCTTCCAGAATGGACCAACCGGGTTGCAGTCCCAGATCCAAACCAAAGCTACTCGCGATTTGAATGAAGAAGCTGTCGAGTGTGCCGATGCGTAGACGGTGTAATTGATCGACCATCCGCCGTAACAATGCCGGGCAATCATGGAGCTCGAATTGCTCTTCGTTGAGTTGTAAGCGGAGTTGGTTTTGAAGGTCGTTCCAGTCGGCTGAGTTGAGCGAAGCGTCAGCCAACCGCAACAACACACGGTCAAGAATTTCACCGGCCGCTTTGCGTGCGAAGGTCGCGGCTAGAATATGATCCGGACGTTCGCCCGCTACCAGCAATGCTAGGAAACGATGAGCGAGTTGATAGGTTTTCCCGGTTCCGGCAGAAGCGCGGATCATTGTATTCGGGAACGTTCGAGAAATCTCAGTCGACACCATGAACGATCAGGCTACCGTTGTTCGAGGATTCTAGTGCAGGAAGGTGATGCGGTGGTCCGCGTGTCTTTCGCAGGTATTCAGGTAGTATCATGACTCACGGGAGATCTGTAAACCTGCCGAGTTAGTGAACAGGCAGCCCGGTAACATTTGGATGTCGCCGACATTTGCTGCGATGATGCTGCAACGATCGCCTTTGAAGACCGTATCGAGTTGGAACACTTTTTGCACAGTATTCGTTTGCAGCCACTTTTGACCGGAATTTGTGCCAATTTTTCCGGTTTCACTCGAAATGAACGGCATTTTCGTCCAACAGACTCCATTTGCATGGCGTAGGTGAAGGTGAGGCTGAATTCACCAGCCGGGAGTCAAAACCGCCAAGGTCAATTATGCCCAGGCAAGACACAATCAATGAACTCGATTTTTCGGCAGCTCCAGTGCAAGACGGAGATCGCCGGCGTTCCGTAGTGGACGCGCGGTTGGTCGAAGATGCGCGACGGGGAGACGCCGAGGCGTTCGGCGAATTGGTTCAGCGGTACGAACGACGCCTGATCCGTGTGATTCGTCGCTTTGTCCCAGATTGGGAAACTGCACGTGATTTGGCTCAGGAGACCTTCCTCAAAACGTACACGCGACTCGATCAGTTCGATCCTTCACGGAGGTTCGGCCCTTGGTTGTTTCGTGCGGGCGTGAACTTGGCGTTAGACCACCTTCGTAAGAAGAAGCGGCGGATTCGCTGGTCTCTGTTTAGCGAGGCCAATACGGACCGCACGCCCGACCCGAGTTCGCCCGATCCCCGCCAAGCGATGGAACTAAGTCAGGAAGTGCGTCGAGTGATCGACGAGCTCCCTGAAAAGTACCGAGCCGTTTTGGTTTTGCGGGATTTGGAGAATTTTTCGACGTCAGACATTGCGGCTATCTTGAATCGCAAAGAAGCCACGATACGCTGGCGATTATCGGAAGCCCGTAGCCGTTTTAAGGAACTATGGGAACAACGTGTCGGTACGGAGTTTCTGGACGGAACGCTCTCTGACGAATCGGAGAGCGATTTCAATAACGATTCATTTCTCGATTGATGATATCTCGACGGGCGTAGGTTGCGACGTACGAACCTGCCGAGTCCGTGGAGGAGTGGGTGTAGCATGAACTGTCAACAAGCACGGTCGCAGATTGCTCTGTGGGTTGGTGGCGATTTGGATGCGTCGGCATGGGAGTGCGTTCAGTCTCACCTCCATCAGTGCCCTGGTTGTCAATCTTACCAAACTCGAATGAAGGGAATGCTCGAATTGCTTGGCTCGAGTGATGATAGCCAAGACCCGTCGGCCGAAAATGAGTTGTCTCACGATAGTTTGTGGCCGGCATTGTCGGCGCAGTTACCTAAGAAGCACCAAAAACCGCGGGCGAATGAGTTTAATGGTTGGATCCCAGCTCTCGCGTTGGCGGCGGTGTGTATGGTGATGGTTTTCGCGGGCAGTCAACCACCGAGGAACGTCGGTGAATCAGGATGGACCTTGGAAAGTGGATCCGCGAGTACGCCGACGTTGCGAAGCGCTCCGGCTTGGTTTGGTGCGGATGAAAACTCCGAATTTCGTGGCTCGTCGTTGCCAGTAGATTCGTCTCAATTTGAGGTGTTCACACCACCGAAGTTACGTCCTCAGCCTCGCATGATTTTTGTGGGCGAATGATCTCGTGATTTCTGTGTTGCCTTTTGTCATAATGGGCGACGATTGAACCGACCGTCTGCCATGTTGACACCCGAGATCGCTTCATCGGGAAAAAGGACCCAAGATGCCGCTATTCGAGTTTCGCTGTCCCAGTTGTGACAATCAGTTTGAGTACCTAGTCCGCGGACAAGAGTCGGTTAAGTGCCCGAACTGCCAAAATTCAAAACCTGAAAAGCTGATGAGTGCTGCAGCGGCTCATGGATTTAAAAGCAACCCGCTTCCGATGTCTTCCGCCTGTCCGCCGAGCGATGCACCTCCCTGCAATCCCCACTGTTGTAGACTTCCGCAGTAGTTCCCTGCGATTTCACGGGGTTGGTTTGGGCCAATCGAGAAACCGGTGTAAGAAGTCGAACGTCCCCTGCCCGTGAATAGTGTGCGGACCGACGAACCATTCGATTTCGCAGCGGTCCCCGATTCCAAGTCTCGCATTGTACAAAAAACGGACTTTCGCGAACTCCGCAGCCACGGTTTCGTCGGGAGCAACGCCGTCGAAATGCCCGCGTTCGACCATAAACGGACGCGGTGCAATGAGTGCCGCCATCTCAGCGTAATTGAAGGTCTCACCGAGATTGAACTCGAAAATCTCGTATTCCCCGGTCCACACATAGCTGTGCTTCGCCCGAGTCGAAGCGTTCTTCCAGACCCACTCATTGAAATCGGCTGAGCAAATCGAGAGGGCGTAGTCGGTGACAAGTGCAGGAATCCGCATGGCACTCTTCCCACCATACGAGAGGCCATAAAAACCGATGCGGTCCGGATCGACATTTGGAAGCGTTTGCAACCAATCGACGATCTGCTGGTGTTGCGGCACGATGATCGAAAACAGGGTTTTCCCCAACGGGTTCGCTTTCCGCTGTAGCGTGCGGAACCGGTCTTGGAAGAGATAAGGATTTTGCGGTGCAAACACGATAAAACCACGCTCGGCCAACTTCGCAGCAAAGTCGTGATACGCTCGGTGATCATCCAGAAACGTATCCGTCGGTCGCCCTTCCAAACCATGCTGACACACCACCACCGGCCGCTTCTCACCTTCTTCAATCCCCTTCGGTATCAATAAAACGCCATACGCAAACACGTCCGGAAAGACATCCAGCACAACTTCATAGCCGGTCCATTTTTCGTTATCCCAAGTCTTTCGCGAACGCGGATTCATGGGCAATGGTTCGATGTCGAACTTCCCGATGACTTCCTCACGGAAAATGGTTCGATAGTCTTCGACGCTTTCCTCAAACGCTTCTAACGAATCGGTCTTGAGGTTCTCGAAAAACTTGTCGCGGACGTACGGACTTTCGCGTAGCAGCCATTGATTGTGCCGATCTGCGTTCGCGAGAAGTCGGCGTTGCCGTTCGGTGGAATCAACGAGCCATTTCGGTGGCGATCCGCTTTTGTACAATTTTCGGTTGGGCAAATTCACCGAATCCAATAACTCCGGAACCGGTTCGCTCCGCACGACGCGGATCGATGTTTTCAATTCTTCGGGAAGGATTTGTCGGGCACGATCGACCTCTGCTTGGACATCGCCAGAGGCGACACGACCCAGTTTCGCCGGGGCTCCACCTTCGCCGGGCAATTCGAGAACCGGATATTCCGCATCGAGCACGATCAGTTTTCGTGGTGCGATCATTGCAGCGAGTTCCGCATCGCCGAAGTGTTGCAAGCGACCGAACACATTCCGACTGATCGGTTCTTCCCACGATCGTTCCCGCGGCCCGAAATAACCTCCAACGCATGTGGCGGCGATTCGGTCATCCAGAGCGGCCGCGTACAGCGCGATCATGCCGCCTTCACCTGTGCCTAGGATCGAAATCGGGAATTGCTTGGCATTCGGTGCCGTGCGATTCAAGAAATCGACGCCGGCCAACACGGTTTGAACCTCATACCCAACTAAGTGCCGTCCCAGCACGAAAGCCGACCGATACAGATACTCGCGATTGGTCAAATTCGCTCGCCCGTTCCGCTTGGCGGTTTCGCGACTGATTAAAGTGGGAACGAGAACCGAATAACCCCTTTCGACCAGTTGCCGGGCGTACTGACGATCGGCCGATAAGTCACCCGTGATTCCCGCCAGTTCCTCCGGTGTTTGGTCAGCATCGGGAATCACGATGACCGCACGGTTAGGATAGCCATTCAACGGTTGCAGCCATAATCCTTCACCGAAAATCGATGGTTGATCCGGCCAACTCGGTCCTGGAAAGCCCAATACCGGCCAGCGTACTGTCGAAGCCGTCCACTTAGCATCTACTGAATCCGACGTCTTGAGGACCTCAAATTCGTCGAACGACAATCTCGGATCGACCACTCCGAGCATCTTCGCAAGGGCTTTGCGTTTTTCAGCACGAAATGCGTCCAACGACTCCGCATCCGCGAACGCCGCTTTCCATTCTTTCAAGCGTTCGGTCCGCGTTTGTTCGATCTGCCCGAGCAAGAACCGATCGATGCCTGCGACCATCTCGGATGCCAAATCGCCTTCCATCGTCAGCGGCTTGGTGCCTGGAAGTGGATCGGCTTGGCAGAATCCGGAAATTGACAACCAGCACAACCAAGCCATTAGAATTCGAAGCATTGCACCGCCACCTTTCCAAACCATGGTCACAATCGCCCTGGAACATATTTGCGTTGATTGATGATTCCAATCGCATGCGGTGGGGAAGTCAAGCGTCGGATCCAGATCGATCTTGATCGAACCCGCGAAATTCACTAGCGTCCCGCCCTCTCTTCTCTCGAAATGGCCAATCTACTCAGTCTCTTTCCCGGAGTTTCCCATGCCGAAGCTCTTGTGCGGTCTATGCATGTTGTGTCTCACATTGTTCACCGTCGGTTGTCATGATCTCATGCCTCACCGTTTGCAGCGGATGAACCGCGGTCCCGATATGACGGGTGCAGAAGGTTACAACTTCTCCGTGCCTGATCCGATCCCACCGTTGGAACGCGATGTGAAAACCGATACCCCAGTCGACCCCGATTAATTCGATCGTTTTGTCAGTTTGACTTCCCGGTTGGCATTGGTCATCGTGAATGCGAATCATACGCACTCGAGGACTGATGAACATGCTACCGGGAATCAAACTGTTCGATTTGCACGGCAAATCCGCAATCATTACCGGCGGTTCCAAGGGACTTGGCAAAGCGATGGCGGCGGGCTTGGCGTCGGCGGGGGCGAACGTGCTCCTGACCAGCCGACACGCCGACGAAGCGAATGCCGCTGCCGAGGAAATTGCCAAGGATTTCGGTCAACAAGCGATCGGCATGGTCGCCGACGTGACGGACCCCGAAGACGTCGAAGAGATGGTCGAACAGGCGCTCGACGAATTTGGCCAGATCGACATTCTGATCAACAACGCCGGCATCAACATCCGCGGCGCGATCGACGAAGTCAGCTACGAGGAATTCCAGCAGGTCCAAGACACGAACGTCAACGGACCATGGTTGTGTGCCCGGGCGGTTGTGCCGCATATGAAGTCCCGGAGGTACGGCCGCATCATCAACCTCGCGAGCACACTTGGCGTCGTCGGGTTGGCGAATCGCACGCCGTACACATCCAGCAAGGGAGCTGTCGTGCAGATGACACGGGCCCTCGGTCTGGAATTGGCCGAGTTCGGCATCACCGTCAACGCAATCTGCCCCGGTCCGTTTCTCACTCCGATGAACGAACCGATCGCCGACTCCGAAGAGGCGAAAAAGTTCATCGTCGGAGCCGTCGCGTTAAATCGTTGGGGCAAACTCGAGGAAATCCAGGGAGCCGCCATCTTCCTCGCCTCCGACGCCGCCAGCTACATGACCGGCAGCCTCGTCACTGTCGACGGAGGCTGGACCGCCCGGTGAGTGAAACGCCCGCTGATCCTTCTTCCAAGCCCCCCAATCGCCGCATGTTCCGTTGGCTGTTCGCGGCGTTTGCGTTGGCGGTGATGATTACGGTGGTTGCTGTCGCTCTTCCGATCTACCGGGAACACCAAGCCGCTAGGAAGTGGGAACAGCTCGGGGGCAACATCATGTGGAGTGATTTCGCAGATCGGCTGAAACACCCGCACGACAATAGTCTTCGTCGCAAAGTCCAATCGTTATTCCAACATGTTGCAGTCGCCGATCGCACTCGCAGCGACCACGCCATTCGGGAACTGCTGCCGATCATCGTGGATTTTCGGAACTTGCATGTGCTGTGGCTGACCCAAACCCAGGTCAGTGCCGAAGAACTCCGGCAGTTGGCAGTCGTCCAACCCGACTTGAAATCGCTCGGCTTGGAAATGTGTTTCGTCACCGACGACGGACTCCGGGAAATCAGCCAACTCGATGACTTAACAGAACTCCGCATCTCCGGTGCCGAAATCACCGACGCAGGACTGCTCCACCTGCAAGGGCTTCAAAATCTCGAGGTGCTCAGCTTGGTCAGTACCGAAATCACCAACGAAGGCCTGTGGCATCTGCGCACCCTCAAGAAGCTGCGACAACTCGACCTGTCCAACACCCTCATCACCGACGAAGGCGTCGAACGGTTGCGTGCGGAAATCCCGAGCCTAGAAGTTTGGGACGACTGATCCGTGAACAATTGCGGACGGCGGCGCGTCTCCTATAATGGGCGTCGCTTTGGACACCTTTATTTCTGATTTGGATTGATTCCGGAAAGCAATTTCGTGCACCGCACTAAGACTTGTGGCGAACTTCGGGCTGGCGATGTCGGCGAAACGGTGAGATTGTGTGGCTGGGTGGAGAGCTACCGTGATCACGGTAAAGGCTTGCTATTCGTCGACTTACGCGATCGATATGGCAAAACTCAGATCGTGTTCAAGGTCGATGACGACTCGAAATACTCCGGCGATGCCCACGACTTGCGGAAAGAAGACGTCATTGGTGTGACCGGCGTCGTGCGGGACCGTGGTGTCGACGGTGAAGGCAAAAGTTTGGCGAATCCGAAGTTAGCGACTGGGGAAATCGAAGTCGTCGCACAGGATTTGACCGTCTTCAACAAAAGCCAACCGCCGCCATTCGAGCCGAATCAGGCGGAATTGCCGAATGAGGAACTGCGACTCAAATACCGCTTCCTCGATTTGCGTCGCACGAAGCTGCAAGAAAACATGCGACTACGGCATCGGCTGGCGAAGATCACGCGGGATTACTTCGATGCCCGTGACTTCCTCGAAATCGAAACGCCGATGCTTGGCCGCAGCACTCCGGAAGGCGCCCGGGATTATCTCGTGCCCAGCCGCGTCCATGAGGGTGCGTTCTATGCGTTGCCGCAATCGCCGCAAATCTACAAACAGATTTTGATGGTCGCCGGTTACGATCGCTACTTCCAAATCGCTCGCTGCTTCCGCGATGAAGACCTGCGAGCCGACCGACAACCCGAGTTCACGCAGATCGACCTGGAAATGGCCTTCGTCGAGCGGGACGACATTTTCAGTGTGATCGACGGTTTGGTGTCTGCGTTCGTCAAGGACATTCAAGGCAAAGAAATTGCCACGCCATTGCCACGGTATAGCCATCGCGAAGTCATGGAAACCTACGGCAGCGACAAACCGGACCTGCGATACGGAATGAAGCTGGTCGACATCAGCGACCTCGTGGCCGACAGCGATTTCGGCGTGTTCAAGAATACGATTTCGAGTGGCGGTCGTGTACGTGGGCTCAATGCCAAGGGGGCAGCTGAGAACTACAGTCGGAAGAATATCGACGAACTGACTGCCTTCGTAGGCGACTACGGCGCCCGCGGGTTGGCCTTCTTCCGCGTGAAGGAAGGGGCACTCGATTCCCCGATTGCGAAGTTCCTCTCTGCCGAGAAACACGCGGCAATCATCGAAGCGATGGGAGCCGAGAATGGCGACTTACTGTTCTTCGTAGCCGACAAAGACAGTGTGAGTTCCCCCGCACTGGCAGCGTTGCGGAGTCGGTTGGGCAAGGAACTGAAGTTGTTCGATCCGACGGAGATCAACGCGGCTTGGGTCATCGATTTCCCGTTGGTGACGTGGAACGAAGACGAAAACCGTTGGGATGCGGAACACCACCCGTTCTGCTCTGTCGTCGAAGAGGACGTGCCAAAGTTGAAGACCGATCCGGGTTCGGTGCGGGCACAAAGTTACGACCTGATCGTGAACGGTTACGAAGCCGCCAGCGGAAGTATCCGGATTCACGACCCCGCCGTGCAGCAAACGATCTTTGATTTGCTGGGCATCTCCGCCGAACAGGCCGAAGCCCGGTTTGGTTTCTTGCTAGAAGCCCTTCGTTATGGTGCTCCGCCTCACGGCGGTATCGCGTTGGGTCTGGACCGGTGGGTGATGATGTTCACTGGCGACGACAATATCCGTGACGTCATCGCCTTTCCAAAAACGCAGAAAGCGTCGGACCTGCTCAGCGGTGCCCCTTCGGAAGTCGACGACAAACAACTGCGGGATTTACACATCAAGCTCAGTTTGCCACCGGCACCGCCAAAGTGATTGTTGGGGGTTAGGGGTTAGGTACTAGGAATTCGGATTTGAGTTGGGACATCTTCCAGTTTTTTGCCGAATCCGCTTTCTGTGCCATGCCCTAACCGAAGCCATAACTCCTAATCCTCGTCTTCGTCCATTAACAATCGCGCAATCCATTGTTGGAGTCGAATCTGTTCGCCGAGTGGGGCGGGCAGATTCGCCAATGCGTCGGCCATTGGTTCGAGGTCATCAAACACGTCGACATCGGTTAGCGTCGGCAATTCGTGGACTGGTCCGAATGTTCGGATCGCAGCGAGCAATTCGTCGACCGTTGTCGGTTCGCTGTAGGAAATCGTCCGCCAAACATCGCCGGGAATTCCGATGTTGCCTCCGAAGAGGTAGAAGCCGCCGTCGTCAGCTCGGCCAATGACGAACTGAGGCTTCGATTGCTTTGCGAGTACTTGGTGGGCTTCGACGAGAATCTCGACCGTGAGTTGGGCAGTGTCTGCACCGATCAGGATCACTCGTTGGTCCTGTTTCTGCAGAGTTGAGTAAATGTGATCCAATCGGTCTGCCAGGTCGCCGTCGCCTTGCCAAATCCGATCCAATTCAGACCATAGCGGGTCGGCCAAGCCGTCTTCTTCCGCGACTGCCCAAACCGGGACGATGTCCGTACTCGTGCGTGTGGCTTTGACAATCGCTTGGACCGCCGCCGCCGACAGGACATGAAATTCCTCGGCCAATTCATGGCCGATGGAACTGGCCAACCGGGTTTTCAGCGGTGAAAGTCCGGGGGTTTTCACGAAGATCGCGACGGCGGTTGGCTTGCATTCCATGAACGTATTCGCTTTCGAATCAATCGCCAAAATTGGGGAATCGCTTGGCGGAATGTGAGGATGACGTGTCGGGTTGTTGTTCGCAACCAACCGTGTTTTCGGTATTTTCGAGCACTGGTCAGGATCGGTTCGCGGATGCCGTTCAAACGAATACCACGCTGCCGGGCCTTCCAGACGAATAGGTGGTCTTCGCCGTAAACCGCGGTTTCGTCATAGCCGTTCAATTCTTGAAAAGTCGCTCGATCAAGACAGAACCCTTGGTCACCGAATGGCATGCCCAGCCACCGCGAACGAAACCAAACTCCGGCGGCATTTAATGCCATTCCCGGCGGCCCGTCGCTATGGAACTTCAGCCGGAAATAGTGAAACGAATGCGGACGCTCACGTAACGCCTGATCAAGAGCGGTCACCGCAGCGGGAGGAACGATCGAGTCTGCATGCAGAAACCAGAGGAATCGACCAGACGCTGCGTTTGCTCCACGATTCAACTGGTGGGCTCGTCCGGGTTCGCAGTGTATCCACCGTATGGCGTTGCCGACTTCATGACTTTCGACGTGTTTGGACCAGTCGAGAGGTGCCGGTTCGGTCGCTACCACGATGATTTCGTTTGGCCAAGGTAAATCCGTCAAACATGGCAGCAATTTCCGCCAGTGGGTTTCGCCAGAGCCAACGGGAATGATAATGGAGATGAACAGGTCGGTGTGCACGCGGAATTCAACGAAAATCGAATGCGAGTTGATTTTGTGACTCTTAATACAGACGCCGATCAGAAGACCGATTACATTTCGCCCTCAACATCAGCCGCCAGTGTCATACAGGAGTCGATGCCTCGTGACAACCATTCCTATGTCCTCGAAGTCGAACGAAGAACAATCCGTCTACACACGTTATGCCGCTGCCGCCGGGCAACGGGAAGAGCAGTTGTGCTGCCCGGTCGAGTACGACGCGAGTTTGCTCAAGGTGATTCCGGAGGAAGTCATCGAGCGGGATTACGGATGCGGCGATCCATCCGCGTTTGTCCAACCCGGCGATTCGGTACTCGATTTGGGTTCCGGTGGCGGGAAGATTTGCTTCATGGCGTCGCAGATCGCCGGTAAGAACGGACGAGTGATTGGTGTCGACGTCAACGCGGAAATGCTGGCACTTGCACGGAAACATCAAGGCACAGTGGCCGAACGCATCGGTTACTCGAATGTGGAATTCCGACGTGGCATGATCCAAGATTTGGCGCTGGATTTGGATCAATTGGACGCGGAACTTGCCAAGCAGCCAGTCAGCGATGCATCTGCCTGGTTGGAACTTCGGCGGACCGAGCAACGTCTCCGCGATACCGCCCCAATGATTGCAGATGACAGTATCGACTGTGTGCTTTCGAACTGCGTTTTAAATTTGGTTCGGCCGCAAGACCGTATTCAGCTGTTCCAAGAGGTCTTCCGAGTGCTCAAACGCGGTGGAAGGGCAGCGATTAGCGATATCGTTTCCGACGAAACTGTGCCCGCACATTTACAAGCCAATCCCGAATTGTGGTCAGGCTGCATTTCGGGTGCATTCCGCGAAGACGAGTTCATCCAAGCCTTTGCCGATGCTGGATTCCATGGCATGCACATTGCGAAGCGGCAATCTGAACCATGGCGAACCGTGGAAGGCATTGAATTTCGATCGGTCACCGTGATCGCTTACAAAGGTAAGGACGGGCCGTGCTTGGATCGGAAGCAGGCAGCCGTCTACCGGGGTCCGTTCAAGAAGGTCGAAGATGATGACGGTCACGTCTACAAACGCGGTCAACGGATGGCGGTGTGCGATAAGCTGGTCCAATTGCTGCGACAAGAACCGTACGCAGGACTGTTCGAAATCATTGAGCCGCGTACGGAAGTTCCCCTCGAACGGGCTTTACCGTTCGACTGTCAACGGGGACAACTTCGCTCACCCCGCGAGACCAAAGGCGAGAATTTTCAAATTACGACAGATGCAAGCGACTGCTGCGGTCCCGATGGCGACTGTTGTTGAGTTCCTGTCTCAGTTCGAATCACAGAATTAAGTTAGGGAATGTACAACACAGATGACGCAACTCACCCTGCTCCGCCAAAACAACGAATTAGCGTCCACTGCCGTTCAGCGTGACGTATTGGAGAACCGCAGTGGCCAACGCCATTTCGCGGAGACACTTACGAAAACGGGCGACGCACCGCTTCGTGCCACTGGAATCGATGTGCTACAGGTGAACGTGGGGCGTGTTTGCAATCAGACTTGTCGACACTGTCATGTCGATGCCGGTCCCGACCGTCGTGAGGCAATGTCGCGGGAGGTCTTCGAAGATTGTTTGGACGTTCTGCGGCAGACTGATATTCCCACCGTCGATATTACCGGCGGCGCTCCTGAGATGAATCCGCATTTCCGCTGGTTTGTAACGGAAGTCCGCAAACTCGGCCGACATGTGATCGATCGTTGCAACCTCACGATTTTGCTCGCACCAGGTTTCACCGATCTTCCTGAGTTTTTGGCAGAACACGAGGTCGAGATCGTGGCGTCCTTGCCCTGTTACCTCGAAGAGAATACCGATGCCCAACGTGGCGACGGAGTTTTTCGGAAATCGATGACAGCGCTCCAGCGGTTAAACGAGCTGGGCTATGGTTTGCCGGGTCATTCGAAGACGCTTTCCTTAGTTTACAACCCAGTCGGCGCGTCGTTGCCACCGGACCAGCAGACGTTGGAGGAGGCCTATCGGAACGAATTGCGAACGCGATACGGCATCGAATTCACGCGGCTATTCACCATCACAAATTTGCCGATCAGTCGGTTCCTGGATGACTTGCTCCAGCAAGGCCGATTCGAAGCCTACATGGAGAAGTTAGTCAACGCCCACAACCCTGCCGCCATATCAGGCGTGATGTGCCGCACGACACTGTCGGTAGATTGGCAGGGACAATTGTATGATTGCGACTTCAACCAGATGCTCGAACTGAGTCTAACCCCCGAACAGCCGCAACACATTCGCGATTTCGATTGGGACCGACTCGCAAATCGCGTCATTGTGACCGGTCAACATTGCTACGGTTGCACGGCCGGTGCGGGTTCGAGTTGCCAGGGATCGATCGTCAACTAAAACGACGATTCCGTTAAGCCGTCTCTGGTAGAAACGCCGGAATATTCACACCGCGAAACGGTTGGAACTCGCCACGAACCTGGCAGAAATGCATCTCGCAATTTTTCGCCCCCCAGTCGTACATCTGTCGGACGAGCTTTTGCTGGTCCATCGGCACGACACAGACCGGGCATCGGCCGGGAAATCCGTTGAAGGCGACATGGAGTAACGCAATCGCGGCATCTTCGTTCCGCGCTACACACGGACCAAGCATATTACTTGCGGGGTGATCGCTGGCGATCAGGAATCCATCGAGAGTACCGTCTCCTGCTTCGATCACGTAGGAATGCCACATCTGTCGTTGGTTCTCGATGCAGTACCGATAGTCCAATTCGCGGGTAATGCCGCTGACGTCCCACTCCACGGCCGCCATTTGCGGAACATCATCCAACGTCGCCGGGCGAACGCGGTCCGTCCCGGTGACTGTCGAACGCATTC
Organism: Thalassoroseus sp.; assembly: GCF_984380535.1. NCBI lineage: Bacteria > Pseudomonadati > Planctomycetota > Planctomycetia > Planctomycetales > Planctomycetaceae > Thalassoroseus > Thalassoroseus sp. The sequence continues at coordinate 377,575 of NZ_CFHRBF010000003.1, read as the reverse complement.
CGGTATCGGGCACATTCAGGAACATATCCTGATAGCTATATCGCGGCACAAATCCGGCTCTGTTATATAGCGAAAAGGAATCCACATTGAGTGCCGATTGCGTCAATCGAATTGCAGGAAAGTTGTTCGTGTCCGCGAATTCAATGATATGTTGCAACAATCGTCCACCCACGCCACGACCGAAATAATTCGGATGAACGGTCATGATTCCAAGGCTGAGATGGTGTTCGCGAGGATGAAAAAAACACGACCCCATAATCCGCCCACTCGTCGGACTGACCGCGACAACACTTCGCCCCGGAGTCAGGTCGTTATAGACATCGTAAAACACACGCGCGACTTCTGGCCCACCTTGGAAAATGGCGGGGGCACCATGCGTTTGATACCAATGATTGATCGAAATATAGATCAAATCAGCGACTTCCGACTGATCGGCGTCGGTCATCGATCGAAGGATCATCTCGGTCATGATTGTTCGATTTCCAAGAGTTTGCGAGCAGCCGACTGGACTTCAGGAATCGCGTCCTCGGGCAAGTCACTGAGAAGCGGCGTAATGGGGCCGGTGTCCGCAATGCCTGCGAGTGACAATGCTCGATGCAACACCCGCACCGGATTGATCGCATTGCGAAGTCCCTCAAGTTCAGCAAATTGTTCCCGAATTTGTTCCGCCTTCTCGAATTGACCGGACTTGATCGCTCCGAGCATGTTCATAGAAAGTCGAGGCGCGACACAGACGCAGCCGGAAGTGAAACTCCCCAGACCGAACGACTTCAGGTGGGCGATCGCGGGTTGTTCGCCAATCCCACTGACAATCAGCTTCGGATCGACGACATCACAGAGATCCCGCAAGAAATCGTCATGGCTGGGTTCCTCGCGGACAATGGCGTACTTGATCCACGACAGACATCCATCATCCATCAGTTTGCTCACGGTCGGCACGTCGATCCATCCCTCGTGCTTGATGTAAAGCACCGCTGGGCGACCGAACACTTCGACGAAGTTCCTCACCGCTGTGGCCAACCCCGCAGGAGTGCATAGGTCGCGTTGAGGGAGAATCATTGCAGTTGGAAACGAGAACTCCCGCAGTATTTTTGCTTGATCCATCATCAGTCCATAAGCCGGACCGACCGACGGAATCATGGTGGTGTCGTCGCTTGCGGTGTCGCGGAGCAATTCCAATAACCCCGCGTACTCGCTGAGGGCAATGTGATAGAGAATCGCGTTCCCGCCATAAAGCAGCGTGGAAACGCCACCGGCTTCCAAGTGCTGAATGATCTTGCGATTTTCCGTCGGACAGAACTTGAGATTCGCAGCACGGGCTAACGGAGGAACGGCAATCACCGAGCCAGCGAGAACATCGGGAGTGATCGGGGCTTCACGCATAATGAAAAACGATTCTTGAGGACAACGGTATGACACGCTCGCCGCATCATACCGCTTTATCCATCAAGAATCATTCATGAATCGCCACAATCTGGCATTCAATTATTCCGTCGCGTCTCCGGCCGGTTCTTCGTCAGGACCATCTGCTCCTGGTGAGGTATTCGGAGCGACTTCGACATCATCCACTGACTTCAACAGTCGAAACAGTTCGCTATCCGTCGTGAGGATAAGGCGGCTCTTTTTGTTGAGGGCACTACGATACACCTCGAGTGTCTTCTCGAAATTGTAGAGGTCGCCGGTTTCCTCGATGGCATTCGCGTAGTCGGTGATTAATTCCGCATCGACCTTCCCTCGAATTTTCTGGGCTTCCCGTTCGCCTTCCCCGAGAATCCGTTCCACCTCGGCATTGGTCGCGTTGAGGATTTCCTGTTTCCGCTGCACACCCGCGTTGTAGTAGCCAGCGGCGATAGACTCCATGAAAGCTTTTAGCCGCTCGAAAGCCATTTCTCGAACTGCTGGCACAAACCCAATGTTCGAGATGCCCACATCCACCAGCGCGATTCCGCGATTAATCTCTCCCTCTTCTTCGCCTTGTAGCCGTCGACTCACATTGTCCTTGATCTTCTGGACGATTTGCTCGCGACCGATCGTGATACGTTCATCGACTCCCGGTTGCGCAGGATTCGTCAACTGCTCGTCCCCGCCCGCATTGTTCACAGACGGAATTTGCGAATCCGGCAGTTCAAACCGCAATGAATATGTCAGCTCCCGATCCGTGCTACGGACGACTTCCGTGAGTTGATGTCGAGTGATCTCATCACGAATGGTGGCCCGCACGCGATCTTTCACAGCAAGCTCCCCATTGTCGACCGTACGCAATACTTCGACGAATCGTTGAGGATCGGTGATCTGCCATAGTGCCCAGGCCGTGACCTCAATCTTTTTGCCGTCTGCCGTGGGGAGATCGACGATATCCTCCGAACTTTGCCAGAACTGTAATGTTCTCGGCAAACGACGGACTTCCTGAGTAAAGGGAACCTTCCAGTACAGACCGGGTTCTGTGATGCTGCGAACCGGTTTTCCGAACTGCAGGATGACAGCCAACTCACGCTCATTCACCACGAACGCAGACGATAAGAGCACGATCAGCAAGAAAAATGCAACGATAGAAGTCGTGACGAGAAATTTTGGATTCTTCATCGAGCACCTCCATCACGCAACGGCAGCAAGGGCAAAACCTGTTTCAAGTCGCTGTCCAAGATAATTTTTTCGTCCACTTCTCCGAGCACTTCTTCCATAGCATCCAAGTACATTCGTTTGCGGGTCACATTCGGGGCTTTGCTATAGGCGGTGTATTTCGCCCGGAGCGCTTCGATTTCGCCCTCGACTTCCGATCGGCGACGTGACGCGTAACCTTCAGCTTCACGCACTTTCTTGTCGCGATCGGCTTGAGCCGCCGGAATCAGTTTGTTGCGTTCTTGGTTGGCCTCTTTCTCAAGTTTGTCCTGCTCTTGAATCGCCGAATTGACTTTGTCGAACGCTGGACGAACTTTGTTCGGCGGCCGAACCCGTTGCATCTGCAAATCTGTAATCGCAACACCACACTCGTAACGATCGAGAATCTTCTGCGTCGCTTCGCGTGCCGCAACGCGGATTTCCGATCGCTTTTCCGTGAGAACTTCGTCAATCGAATAGTCACCGACAAGCCGGTTCATGACAGTCCGCGACGCCATGATGATGACGTCTTCGAGGTACATATCGTCATCCATGCCTCCGGGGCCGGCGAATCGAAACAAGGCTTTCTCGGGGTCTTTGATTTTCCATTGCACCGTCCATTCCACGGAAGCTGCATTCAAGTCGCCCGTTAGCATCAGAGTTTCTTCTTCTGGAACGTTCGACGGACGTTCGGAAGATCCGCCAATCGGTAGGCGAATGCGACGTTCCTCAGTGACGTTGACCTTGAAGATCTCATCGACAAACGGCAACGCGGTGTGAAAGCCGGGCTCGCGTGTGGCGTGATATCTTCCAAACCGCAACACCACGGCTTGCTCGTTTTCCTGAACCGTGTAAAAACACTGCGAACCGAAAAAGGCGACGAACAGCACTAGAACCACAAAAAGTGTGGGCACAGCAAGACGACGTGCTTGGTCTTGCCAATCGTCGGGATATTCCATGAAGACTCCTCGTGAGTTTCGAACAGTGGACTACGTCCTCGGAAAACGAGTTTTCCCCTCGATCGGATCACTCGAATTTCCCAAGTGTAGCATGCCGAGTTCACCGACCGATCGTGAAATCGACTTGAGTCGTCGGTTTGCTCCTGAACAACGCTTTCGCTAGAAACGAGATGATGACATCATTTCACGTTTTCCATCGTCTCGACGAGGTTCCGCAGTGATTCTAAGTGGGCTAGAAATACGCAATCGGCTCGGAAGGGATATTCAGATCGATCCCTTTCAAGAGGAGCAACTGAACCCCAATAGCTACAACCTGCGTCTGCACGATGAGCTTCTGATTTACGAGGAAGACGTGCTCGACATGCGGAAGCCGAATCGTCATCGACGAATGACGATCCCCGAAGACGGTTACGTGATGCAACCCCATGTGCTGCACCTGGGCAGAACAGTCGAACGGACCGAAACGCACAATCTCGTGCCAATGCTTGAAGGGCGATCGTCGATCGGTCGCTTGGGACTATTCGTCCATGTGACGGCGGGGTTCGGCGACGTAGGGTTCTGCGGATATTGGACACTCGAGATGTTCGCCGTCCAGCCAATTCGGATCTACCCGAACATCCCAATCTGCCAAATCTTTTACCACACGATCGAAGGAGAATTCACCGAATATCGCAGCGGCAAGTATCAGCACAACAAAGACATTCAACCGAGTTTGATGTTCCACGAGTGGCTCAAGGAGACCGAGACGCCAGACGAAGCAGAATGAGTCTCTGACAGAGTGTTAAGCGGTCCTGTCAGACAAACCGCGTTGCCAAAAGAAAAACCTCGCCATCGGCCAAAGCCAATGACGAGGTTTCGTTTCGCGATCACTTCAATTTCAATCCACCCAATGTCGGGTTAAGGGTGGAGGCACTGAATCTTTCCAGTCGGAAACTACTTCGAGCAGGACTCGCAAGCAGGTTCTTCGCTAACGCAGGAGCTGCACGGTGAGCAGGAGCTAACCGGAACAGAGCAAGTCACGGTTTTTGGAACCATGTGACAAACTTTAACCTGCACTTCTTTCTCAACTTGAACCGGAACGCACACGTGGTAGGTTTCGGTTTTTTCTTCTTGGACGGTTTCGTAAGTTGTGACGTTGACGGTTTTGGTTTTCTCAACCGGGACGGTCACGCAGTACTTAACAGTCTTCGTTTTTGGGGTTTTGACGTAGTTGCAAACTTTGACGGTTTTGGTCTTGGTCACCGGCACGGTCTTGCAGACAGTGTAGGTGTAAGGCTCTTCCGTCCAAACGTTTTTGCAGACTTTGACGGTTTTGGTCTTGGTCACAGGAACGAGTTTGCAGACGGTGTAGCTGTAAGGCTCTTCCGTCCAAACGTTCTTGCAGACTTTGACGGTTTTCGTCTTGGTCACAGGAACTTGTTTACAGACCGTGTAAGTGTAAGGCTCTTCGGTCCAAACGTTCTCGGTGTAAGAAACGGTTTTGGTTTTGGTGACAGGAACTTGTTTGCAAACTGTGTAGGTGTAAGGCTCTTCAGACCAAACGTTCTTGTGAACGGTAACGGTCTTCGTGCGATCTTCCATACGAGATTTCGAAACCGTGTAGGTGTACGGAACCTCTTCACAAACTCGTTCGTAGGTGGTCACTGGAACCATTTTACGTTCGACAGTTGGGACCCACACTTTGCAGGTCGTGGTGCAACCGCTATTGCAGCTGTTGCAACCAGTGTTGCAGCCGCCGCAAGCGGGAGCAACTGGTTTGCAGACGGTTTCGTAGTGACCGCCTTGGACGCAAACTTCTTTCATCGTTTGAACAGGCACGCATTTCGAAACCGTGCGGCTACCGGTCATGGTTTCCGTGTAAGGAACGCAGACTTGGTAGCTGACTTCTTTTTGCTCTGCAACGGTATTGCAGACCTTTTTCGTGCCAGTCTTTTCTTCCTGAACCGTTTCATAGACGGTGTAGGAAACTTCTTTTTGCTTCGTTACCGGCTTGCAAACTTTCTTGGTGCCGGTTTTTTCTTCCGTAACCGTTTCATAGACGGTGTAAGGAACTTCTTTTTCTTCCCAAACTTGTTTGCAAACCTTTTTGGTTCCGGTTTTTTCTTCCGAGACTTGCTCGTGAACCGTGTAGGAGACTTCTTTGTCTTCCCAAACTTGTTTGCAAACTTTTTTGGTGCCGGTCTTTTCTTCTTGAACCGTTTCGTGAACGGTGTATTCGACTTCCTTTTCAGACCAAACCGGCTCGCTGACGTAGTAGGTTTCTTCCTTGGTCTTCCACTCTTTCTCGTGGACGGTGTACTTGACTTCCTTTTGGGTCGTCACCGGAACTTGTTTGCAGACCGTGTAGGTCCGCGTACGTGCTTCTTTTTGGTACTCGGTGGTTGTCACCGTGCGGGTTTCATAACCCCATTCCGGAACCATTACGGTTTTTTCGACCGAACAGTAGGAAGGGGCGCAGCTGGCTGGCATACAGCTGGCTGCAGTCGTGCAGTGCGATGCACAAGCATCATCACCACCGCCGCAGTGACCAGCATAAGCTGAAGCAACCATAGCAAAAGTTGCAGCCACAGTGGACAGACATTTCGTTAACATTCCGCTCTTGCTCCTCTTCGCAGTCGCTCTTGAGATGTGGATACTAAACATAAGACCCACAATAAGTGATTGTTGTTTTCTGATGGAAACGGGCCGTAATCTTGGAAGCTTGCTCTCACCCCATGCACTCCTCCTCGAACTCGACGGATATGGATTGAATCTCCCGGACGGGAGAAGAATGGTGACCGTCCCCACGGCCACCGAGTCGCGAAACTTAGCTCGTATAGTTAAGATAGGCTTTCTAGACGGCCCGTCTGTAATACGAAGCTTAGTGAGAATATAACGGTGTAGCGAACGCTGTGGCAAACGCTTTCCGTCCAATTTCTCAAGTTTCCCCAATTTAACTAAACACGTTCAATGTGTGTACATTCCATTTTTCGCTTTCTCACGTTCCGAGATATTTTCTGTCGTCCTCGACCGTGTTTTTCATTGTGAGATTCGATTACGATGCTGATCTCCCGCAATCCAACTCCCGACCGACTGGCCCTCCCAGGGGATACGAACTATTGGCAGTTCCATCACGACGGTCGCTTTCCAAGCGGATGCTGGGAACTCAGGAAAGTATGCAGACGCAGATGACCGGTAACCGGTTGTCCAGTTGAAACACGAGGCGATCGGCGATGCCGACACGTAATCTTCATCTGTCGCGACGATTGTTGTGGCTTGCACATCGTCTCAGTCAGACGCTCTCCCGGTGGTTTCGTCGCTGGAGGACCCGCAAACCGGTGACGCCCGAAATCATCGGGTATCGTGGGTTCGGAAACGTCGAGCAGATCCAAGTGATGGGGAGACTCGTCGAGCACAAACCATTCACGGAATCTCACGTCGGTGATTCTTGGTGGAAGAATGCGAGGGCGATGTTTCGACGATTCACTCGGACACAGATCTCGCAGGCAACAATCACCATCGAGTTCGAGGGGATCGAGCGATCCGCGAGCACCGACGAAGCGGGCTACTTCCGTTGCACTCTGCCCACTCCCGCCGAGACCCCCACGGATCGACTATGGCATTCCGCAGCAGTCCGTATCGTGCCGGCCGCTCAAGGTGACGAGTTAAACTCGAGCACCGAACTACGCTCTGCACAAGACGCGCTTCCGATCCTGATACCACGCGGCGACAGCCGGTTCGGGGTGATTAGCGATATCGACGATACAATCATGCAATCGCATGCCACCGACTTGCTGCGACTGGCATGGTTGACATTTACTCACAACGCCAGAACACGAGTCCCGTTTGAAGGCGTGAGTGCGTTCTATCGCGCTCTACAACGCGGGCACTGCGAGACCCAGCAGAATCCGGTGTTCTATGTTTCGAGTTCAGCATGGAATCTTTTCGATATGCTTGCTGAGTTCATGGAAATCCACGAGTTGCCGAAAGGGCCGATTTTGCTGAGAGACCTCGGCGGCAACAAGGAAAACTTCATTCGTTCGGGTCATGAACACAAACTGGAGAAGATCGAGCGAATCTTCGCAAGTTGTCCCGAACTTCCCTTCATCCTGATTGGCGACTCAGGGCAGCAGGACCCATACTTGTACCGCAAGGTTGTGCGAGATTTCCCTGGTCGAGTGCTTGCGGTTTACATTCGAGATGTCGCCGAGAAGACGCGAGAGAGTGTACTGAAAGTTCGCGAAGAGTTGCGAGCTGCCGGGGTGGAGATGGAACTAGTCCCCGATACGGAAGCCGCGGCGATCCATGCTGCTGACCACGGCTGGATTCCCAAATCGCGTATTACCGATGTGCGACAAGACATCGCGCGTGATCAAGATCGCCAGGAATAAGAAAACGCTCTGAATCAGATGATCCAGAGCGTTCAAAAATTTTGCTGCTTCTTTGTTGCCGGTGACAACTATTTCGCGGCAGCGACTTCTGATCGAGGTGCGACCTTTTGGATCAAAGCATCCACTGTCTTTTGTAATGCCTGAACTGTCGCTTGGGCTTGTTCGGCGGCTGACTTTGCCGCACTCGCTTTGCCTTTGGCGGTTTCCACCTTGGCAGTGGCCCCAACAACAGCCTTTTCTTGTTCCGTAACCGTCGCGACAAGGGTTTTCAACTGAGCTTCAGATGCTTGCACATCGGCCTGGGCTTTTTTGACTGCCGCCTCGACCTGAACCAAGTTCTGTTTGGCAGCTTCGAGTTCTTTCTGCTTCGCATCGTGAACTGCGTTCGCTTTCGCCAGTAGTTCCTTCAGTCCAGCATCTTCAGGCGATGTCTTCAACGTTTCCGCTGCAGACGCCGCTGTGGCTTGCGTTGACTTTACAATCTCCGTTAGCTGGTCGACGGAAGTCTTGGCTGTGCCCAAAGTGGCCGACGTATCTGCGACGACTTTCTTGTGAGCCGTGATGGCAGCTTCCGTCGTGGCGACGGCCTTTTTCGTTTCGGCAATGCTCTTCTGAGCGGTTGCGAGTTCCGCCTCGAACTGCTGCAACTCGGCGGTCGCTTGCTCGCTGACAGCGACAGCTTCATCAGCCTTGGTTTTCGCTTCCGCCAACTTCTTACGTTCGTCGCGGAATTGAATCTCAATTTGCCAACGCGTGACCTCGTTGGTCGCGTCGCTAAGCGTCTTAGTTGCCGCATCCGCTGCTGCGCGGGACTCTTGCGCTTTCTTAACCAACGGTGGCAGTTGCTTACCGAGGTCCTCCAATGTCTTCTTCGAATTGGCAAGGGCCGTAGTTGCTTCTTGCACGGCCTTTGTAACGGCTGCTTCGTCAGTCGTCGCTTTTTGCATGGCAGCGGTCTGATCGGCTGCCACTTTCTTGGCTGCTGCCATCGCGGCGTTTTTCTTGTCCAACTGAGTCTTCAGAGCCGCTAATGCCGAGGCAAGTTCTTTGTCCTCAGGGACTTTCTTTGCGGCTTCATCCGCTTTCGCGACTGACTCCGTCAACGGGGTGATAATCGGCTGCAAATCGGTCGCTGTCTTATTAGCATTGTCGATTTGCTGTTTCATTGCCGCCATCGCCGCCTTCAACTCGGTCGCGGCTTTGGTGGAAGCATCGATCTTCGCCTGCATTTCGGTCGCCATTTTCTGTGCGGCCGCTTGAGCTGCTTGGATTTTGGCCACTTCAGCTTCAGCCGCTTTCGCAACAGCTTCCAGTTTCTCAGCCTCGGACTTACTCGTCTCCAACGCTGCCTGAGCGGTTTGCAATCGCTGCTCGAGCGTCGGAGGATTAGCCGTTAGTTGGCCCACTTCCTGCCCGTTCTCGGCGGTCCAAACCTTCACTTGGCCGGTCCAGTCACCCGCAATTACCCGTTTCGCGTCGTCACTGTAAGTAACAGACAAGGCAATATCGCTGAATGCTGGGAACGCACGAAGTTGTTGGCCGTTCTGATCCCAAAGCTTGGCAACTTTGTCGCGTCCTGCACTCACCAACTGACCATCGCGGCAGAACTCGACAGATTGCACACCTCCGCCATGCGCAGTCCACGTCTTTGTATTTTTTCCGTCCATGAGTTCCCACAAACGGATTTGCCCATCTTCACTCGCGGTGGCGACGATATTCGAATCGGCCCGCCATGCGATTCCGGTGATACAACCCTTGTGACCGGTTAGCCCCAGGTATTCGCGTCCGGTCATGGCTTCCCATGCGAACACGCCTCCATTCCGATCGCCGGTTGCCAGCAACACACCATCAGGGCTGAACGCAAGAGACGTCACCCAGTCGGTGTGTTTCGTCAATTCGTATTTGAGGGAACCGTCTTGTGTGGAGTAAACCCGTACAATCCGTTGCGGCCCGCCTAAAGCCACCATGGAGTGATCAGCACTGATATCCGCGGCCAACACCGAGTCCAGTTCGTCACCAACCTCGATGACACGTTCGCCAGTACGCACATTCCAGAGAACGACTTTTCCACTGTAAGACCCTTTCCCACCTCCGGCGAGAAGCAGTCCTCCATTACGGCTGAACTTCAAAACTTTCGGTTCGCCCTCAGGAAACGGCAGAATACCGACTAAGGCACAGGTATTGGCATCGTACAATACCACCTGCTTCGGCCCACCAACGGCCACTAGCGTCGACCACGGATTCGTAGCCAATGCCGTAACAGCCGTGGTGTGTTCGGTGTGAACGAAGGGCTCGAGAACGAGCTTTTCGGGCATTGGTGGCGGACCTTCGGGCTTGCCGATGGACACGCTCATCAATTCCACTTCGACCTTCTTCTTCCGAGCGATGGGTTTGCTGCCGCTGTTTTCGAGAGCACCTCCGTCGATCCACTTGCGAAGTGTGTCGATCTTCGCAGCCTCGATCTTCTCCTGGTTGGGAGGCATCGTGGGTTCGGAGTCGTGATTAACGAGCATAAAGAGGTAGCTGCTCGACGAGTCACCAGGTTCCACCGCAGTTCCCGAACTGCCCCCCTGCATCATGCTGATGTAACTGGTGAGATCGAGACCACCTACTTTGCGATCCGTGTTGTGACAGTTGAAGCAGTGTTGCCGAAAAATCGGTTTCACATGATCTTCGTAAGTCACTTTCTCACCGCTTTTCTCCTCGGCTGCGGACACACTGGCAGCGAGCATCAAAACGACAAGGTAACTCAAAGCGAAACGCATTCAATCTTCTCCCGTAATTTCAGACCCGAGTTACACGACAATCGAGACTCGGCAATTTCTAGATTGCGAACGAAGTATCAGTGATTGAACAAGAACTCGCGTGAATTCAACAACGCCCAGAACACATCCTCCAACACTTGCTGCGTATTCTTGGCATCCGCCGCGACAAGCTGCATCACAGCGGCCGTTTCTTTCTCATTCGGCTCTCGACAGAGCGTGCGAATGTAAAGCTCTTTCAGCACATCTTCGGGCGTCTTGCCATCTGCAAGCATATTGGCAACGACTTTACCTTGCTGAATCTTGCTGTTGACGGTGTCGCCATTGAGCATGTGCAAAGCTTGCGAAAGGTTCGGTTCAATCGAAACTTCGCAAGAACAAACGGTTTCGCGTTTCGCCCGTCCGAATGTCGTCAGGAAGTAGGTGCTGGTATTTCCGTTGGCAATTTGAACAGCTCTCGCACCAAGTGGCAAACCTTGAAACTTGTTCTTGGTCTCGGTGATTTGCGAAATCGAGTCGAGCATCACCTCACTGCGAATTCGTCGCAAACTGGCATGCGAAAAGTTCGTCAAATCGCTGGCATTGGTTTCATTGGTGGCAGTCGACAACTGGTAAGTCCGCGAGGTACAAATGTCACGAACCAGCTTTTTGAAGTCGTAATTGTATTCGGTAAACTTCTGACCGAGTTCGTCCAACAGTTCCTGATTGACCGCCGGATTCGAGATTCGCACATCGTCTACCTGATCGATAATTCCACGCCCGAAGAAGTGAGCCCATACGATGTTGGCCAAATTCTTCGCGAAGTAGGGATTATCCGGTGAGGCCAACCATTTGGCGAGCACTTCTCGTCGGTCTTTCCCCTTCACATCTGGGACTGCACCGCCAAGGAATTTGGGAGCCATGTTCTGGTTCGTCACCGGATGCTTGACCTCTCCGCTCCCTTGGTTGTACACGATCGTTTCGCGAGGGTCTTCGCCTCGTTTCCGGCCAATTTGAGAGAAGAAGGCCGAAAAACTGTAGTAGTCGTCCATAGTCCACCGGTCGAACGGGTGGTTATGGCACTGGGCACACTGGATTCGCATCCCCATAAATACTTGAGCCACGTTTTCCGCAGTCTTCAAAGTATCGCGTTCAGCTTGATAGTAGTTCGTCGCTGCATTCGCGAACGTTCCGCCGTTAGCTCCGAGCAGCTCTTGAACCATCTGATCCATCGGCATTTCGTTTTGGACGCGTTCTTGCAGCCAGTTGTAATACCGCAGCATTGACTTGTAGTCGACACGATTCTGCACCGTGCGAACCTGCAGGAGCTCGGCCCATTTCATCACCCAAAGCTCGACAAATTCTTTGCGGTTGAGCAATTGATCAACCAGTTGCTCTCGGCGATCAGGCGCAGGGTTGTTCAGGAAGGCGTGATACTCTTCGGTAGTCGGAGGCACACCGATGATGTCTAAATGGGCTCGTCGCAGAAACTCTTCATCGGTGCACAACTCCGAGGGGTTGATCCGCAGTTTCCGCAACTTCTGATTGATCAGTTGATCGACGTAGTTGTTCTCGGCTGGGTTCGCCCATGCGAACTCCAAACCTTTCGGCAACGTAATGAAATGTGACCCTACGGTGTGGGTATCGAATCGGGCCATGATGAACGATTCGCCACGAGCGTGGGCCGTGACGACACCGGTTTGCGAAACTTCAGCCGAGTTATCATTGTTCGAACTGAAGTAGGCCAGGTGAGTAACATCACGGTCTGTCCCATCGCTGTACTTGGCTCGCACGGTCAGCTTCTGAGTCGTGCCTTCGCCATCGAGCACGGCCGATGGCGGATTCAATTCGAGTGACACGACGGTGGGAATCTCGCCCTGATCGAGTTGGGCTCCGCCACGAAGCCATCGGAGGAGAGTTTCGTTGAGTTCCGTATCGGCACCAAACCGCTTTCCGCCGGTATGAGGGACCGCACCCGTCGACTTCGTTACCAGAAGACTTTCCTCCGGCAACGCCAAGTTGATCCGACGACCGGCGTATTCCCGAGTCAATCGGAAGTGATCACCGACCGGATCAAACCCGAATAGAGACAGGCGAAAACCATCTTTCCCACGAGCGGCTCCGTGACAAGACCCCATGTTGCAGCCTGCCTTCATGAAGACGGGCATCACATCGAGGTGAAAACTCACGGGACGTTCGACAGAGGAGTTCTTGACATTCACTGGAATGTCCACCTTGGCCCCCGCGAATTCCACGGACAGGGTGGTGGAACCATCCTTAACCGGCCAAAGCGTTTGGTCTTCCCAGCGGGTCAATGAGTCGTCAGCCAAAGTGAACTTGGCTTCAGTGGTGACGTCTTTCGTCAGTCCATCGGCGTACTCGGCCTGGATCACTAACGATTGCCGATCCCGTTGGCTCGTCAACTGGACGTCCTGAGGGAACACATGAAGCTTGGCGAGATTACTCTCTGCCGCAACGGAAACACCCGCAGCCAGCAGCGAAACAACTGTTGTCGTAATGTGGAGGAATCCACGCATAATATTGAGACCCTCTAACTTGCGTAAGTCCGTTGGTGACGCAGGGTAATTTCAAAGCAGTTTTCGAAAGCTAATACCATCGCAAACCAATCAGCAATTTATTTCCCGGCTTCCGCCCGTTTCTGAGCATCGAGTCGGAGTTGCTCCAGGCGGCTTAGGCGTTTCGGAGGAGCTTCTTTCTTTGGTTCTGGCTTCTTGGCGACTTCTTTCTTGGGCTCAGGCTTCGGCTCATCTTTGGGGGGTGGCAGCGGTTTGTCGATCCGCAGTTCGGTTCCCCCGACATGCCTGTGCAAAATCGTCTCACCGGCCTGTGGAACCTCGACCTGAGCAAATACGCTCTTGTGTCGTCCCTCTGGACTGGTGGGATCAGTCGTTACCTTGAAGACGAGTTCTTCCGTATCCTTGGTGAAGGTCAGATCTTCGGTCGTAACCTTGTTCGGCAACCCGAGCAACTTCGCCGTGGCGGTGCCTTCGAACGGTTGAACGTGTTCGATCTTCGCAACGATCTCCGTCGGTTTGCCTTGCTCGGTCGCGGTTCGCTGGAGAGCGAATTTCACGAATGGTGCAGCGACTTCCAGCTCAGCCAGTTGCGATGCCACCCAAGACGCCCCTTTATTCTCTCCCTGACCGATCACATAAATCGGCCACTTACCAACAGCAGCGTTGCCATTCGCATTGAGCGGGTAGATCAATTCTGTCTGACCTTTCGGCAACTTCATCCGGCTGTTGGTGCCGATGCCCGGAGGACGGAACGGGAACTCCATCGTGATGTCTTCGTCCCAACCCTCTTTTTTGTGGGCGACGATTTTGAGATTCATCGTGCCATTCTGCACGAGCGGCGTTTTGGGTTGGACGATTTCCAATTTGAAGGGAACTTCGTCAACCACTGCAAACGCCAGTCGATTCACATCGCGGGTCCAGAACCGAGACTGTCCCGGGTTGGCCACGATGAGATCCGCTTGATTCGAAAACCGCCCCGTGATGTTCTGATTGGGGTCCACATGATGTACCTGAAAATCCACCAAGCCACCTGCGATCGGTGCATCCGCGGCCGCCTCGAACACAACCGGCCATGAGTTCATATTGGAAGGCACATTCTGCGTATGGAGTTGAACACCTTCAGGCAAGCCTTGCGGATCGAACGACAAGTCGCCCCCAAAGTTTTGCCGACCAAACGAAAATGTCGTTGCAAAACGATTACCCCGCGGGATGAAGATCGTCTGTCGATACTGGGAATAACGAGCGACTTGGGGTATACTGACTTTGACCGTTCTTTCGATGTCTTGGAATTCCACACGATAGACGAAGTTCGGTCCCCCTCGAAGCAAGTGATCATACACGCGAACCGCGTATTCCCCGTCTTCCGGAACTGTGAAGCGGAAATAACTATCAGGCCCGCGAGAGTCGTCGTTGCCTGTGATCGTCTTCAGGCTCTTGCCGTCGTTGATGATCTGAAAAACATGCATCACGGGATCGAGCGGAGAGCGAATTCGGCGGGCGTAACACTCCACCTCAAACGTTTGCCCCTTCTTGGCGGTGAAGCGGAAGTAGTCGTAGTCTCCGCTTTCTTGAATGATCCCGTTAAATGCCAACGGCAGTTCACCAGGTGTCGCGGTGATGAAATCGTTATTGGGCTCGGCTTCGAGCACATTTCCGTGCGAACTGAGACGGAAAGGATTTTCGGACGGTGCGACTTGGTCGTCCTGCTGCGGCAGCAAACCAAAATCGTCCTGAACTTCGCTTGGCAGCGTGAACTGTTGCTCGAAATCACCGGCGGGATCGCCAAGGAATGTTACATTGGTCTGCTCACCCAGTTTACCCCCAGCCGGATAAACTGCGAGTGGTCGCGGGAAGTGACCAATGTGGACGCGGTAACGACAATTGTTGTTGCCGCCGTAGGCACTTTCACGGACTTCAATAATATACTGTCCGTCCTCAGGAGCCACCGCGGATGCCACTGCGTCTTGGAAGACCAATGGAGTATCGTCCCCGGTTGCCAGTTCGAATCGTTTGGAATCGAGGATGGCCACATACGGATCAAAGAACGTTGTGCCCAATCGCATCGCTTCAATCTCGACAGAGATCCTTTGGCCCTTCTTCGCTTGGATCGCGTAGTAATCAACGTCTTCCGAAGCGACCACTCCAGCGACTGTCACGCCAGCTTCGACGACTTGTGGCGTTTCGAATTCGCTATTAGGCTCCTTTTCCGCAACTTCCGGAAATGGCCCAACGAAGAACGTCCGGTACTCGGAAATCCCGCTTTTGGTCCGCACCTGAGCGACGTGCTCGCCCAATCGGCAGTCTGGAGCGACTGTCACAGTGACGTCGATCGTATTCTCATTGACCGGTTTGATTTCTTTCACCGACAAACCAGGCCGATAGAAGAAAATCTCAGCAGCGTCATCCAGCCGTCGACCGCTGAAACGCAAGACGGCTTCGCTGCCTCGCTGCACGCCACGTGGTGTAATGATCGAGAGCGCGGGAGAAGCAGCCGGCAACAGAGCAGGAACAAACAGCATCAGCAGGGAAGCGATCGCGAATCGTCGCATCACCGTCCTCCATTGGCAGGAGCGGGGAGAGAAATCGGCAGGATTCCGGCACAGAACAAGTTTGAAAGAACAAACTCAGACGACACCGGACAGCATATTGGAAAAAACGGCTTAGGTCGCAATCAAAACACGACCCAAGCCGTAAAAGCTTGGCAAGTTTAGGCGAGAAGTTCACGACGAACTTTGCCGCCGTCCACAATCTCAATCGGACGGTCACCAGGAGCCATCAACTCCTTGTCCGCCGTAATACCCAAACAGTGATACATCGTGGTGGCCCAGTCGACCACTGTCAACGGATTATCTTCTGGTTCACTGGCAGTGGAGTTCGAGGAACCGTAAATCGTCCCGCGTTTAATACCGCCACCGGCCATGACGATCGAGAACACTTTCGGCCAGTGATCCCGACCGGCGGTTGCGTTGATCTTCGGCGTCCGGCCGAATTCACTGGCAACGCAGACGAGCGTTTCGTCCAGCATTCCGCGGTTATCAAGGTCCGTAATCAAAGCGGAGAAGGCTTGGTCGAACTCTGGAACCTGACGTTCAATACCACCTTTAATATTGTCGTGCATATCCCAACCACCATAGGTCAGGGTCACGAAGCGACTTCCAGCCTCAACCAACCGACGAGCCAACAACATCCGTGCCCCGGCCGTATTCCGACCATAGGCGTCGCGGAGTTTGCCGTCTTCTTTATTGATATCAAATGCTTCCCGAGCTTGCTGGCTGGAAACCATTGCGTATGCTCGTTGGTAGAACGTGTCGACTGCATCGAGCGAGTCCGACTTTTCTTTCAACCGGAAATGCTCGTTGACAGCATCGAGCACATTTCGACGACGTGCGAATCGAGAATCATCGACGCCCCCAGGCAACTGCAAGTCTCGCACCTGGAAGTTACCGCTCGCAGGGTCCGAACCCAAACTGAACGGTGCGAACGAAGAACTCAAGTATCCCGTGCCGGCAAACTCGTTTGGCTGGTTAGGAATACAAACGTACTGCGGCAGATTGTTACGAGGCCCGAACTCGTGGGTCACCACACTTCCCATTGAGGGAAAGTTCAACGCCGGGCTTGGCCGGTAACCGGTGAACATATTATGCGTACCACGTTCGTGAGCGGCTTCCCCGTGCGTCATCGACCGACAGACGGTGATTTTATCCATCACGTTTGCGGACTTCTTGAGATGCTCACTGAACAACACGCCATCAACATTGGTCTTCACCTGACCGAGCGGCCCGCGATATTCCAGCGGTGCAAACGGCTTCGGATCCCAGGTTTCCTGGTGTGCACAACCACCAGGGAGATAAATGAAGATCACGCCTTTCGCGGTACCTTCTTTAGACTCATAAAACTTCTGGTCCGCCTGAGCCTGACGCATCCGCAAGAACTGCGGCAAAGTCAAACCCAAACCGCCCAAAAAACCGACGTGTAGGAAGTCACGACGTGATGGTGTCATCGGCATCAAATTCTCCTTGGGAGGGCTGCTTTGCACGCAAAGCAAAAAATGAGGGAGCAAAGCTGAACAATCAGTCTTTCAGCTTTGAGCGCAGTTTAGGTAGGTCTTTAATTTCAGCGAATCTTACGATTCTCTGGGTATGGAAGCAAATATCCTTTGCTCCTCAGGAAGGTATTGAGTCCATCGACACGATCGTTACGAAAAATTTTCTTGCTCTGAGAAATTTTTCGGAATTACGACTTTTCCATCAAATATTGAAACCCAGGTCTTCACGCCACACGTTGACGAAAGCGAGAACCACGACAACCACCTATCAAATCAACAAACTCTCACCTATCATGAAAGTGCATTCACCCCGAAAAATCAATGATTAACTCCGATATTTGAAAGAATTTACGAATATTCCCTAAGGTATCAAGCGTTCCGTTGCCACTTCACATCGTTATCCGAGCGAAAGAAACTCACTATGGACGCGTTTTGGGAAAACGTGATCGCGTATCTCAAAGAGCATTGGATCGAATTGTTAGTCGCTGCAGGTTCTGCGGTTGTCGGTTGGTTTCTCGGCCGACGCCGGGCCGCGGCGGAATGGAAAAAACGCGAGTTCTATGATCGGCTAAACGTTTCGCTGACTTCCATTCATGAGGGCAAACTTCGGATTCGCACGCTGATCGAGAAACGCTGCGATGAAGTTTTCTTGAACCGGGTTGCCAGTGAAACCGTCATCGCCAAGGCTCGGCAGACCACGACAGACTCCTGTCTGCTGGATCTTCCCCAGGGCGATTATTGGTTCTATTTGAACTCCGTGCTCAACGAAGTCTCCGAGCGGTTCGCTGAAGGGCAAATTCGCCGTGATCTCCAGGCGAACGTCTGCTGCGGTCGTTACCTGATCTGCCTAACGTCGGAAGCCGCCGGTTCGGTGCGGACGCGAAAAGTGCGGGCGATGGTGGTTCAACAAACACTCTTGGAAAACCTATCCGAGGAACCGCCGCAATTCGAAAGTCCAAACCACATCACACGCTGGGAGACAATGAAGGAACTCGCGGCTGCCTGGAAACAGACGCCATGGAAGTTTCAACTTGTCGAAATCTGCCTCTGATTTCCGTGATGTCGGCAATGAACGGTCGACAATTATGAAATTCCTGACCAGAATGAACTCATCCACTCTGTTTGATGCAACGTTCTGGTTGGTGTGTCATGCGCTCACACGCGATTCTCCTCGGGATTCTATTTGCCTCCTGCATACCCTTTACGGAAGTCCGGGCATTCGAGCCTGCGAAGGTCAACTTTGCCCGCGATGTCCAGCCGATCTTTCGTCGGCATTGTTATCGGTGTCACGGACGGAAGAACGCAGAAGGTGGGTTTCAACTGTCGAATCGCACGTCCGCGTTTGGAGAAAGCGATTCCGGCGTCTCACCAATTAAGCCGGGCGAGTCCGAACACAGCCTGCTGCTCGATCGCCTCACTGATCCCTCGATGGGCGACTTGATGCCTTTGGACGGTGATCCACTTGCGAAATCTGAGATCGACACGATCCGTCGCTGGATTGAACAAGGAGCCGACTGGCCGGATTCCGCCGCCGACGATCAGCACTGGGCCTATATCAAGCCCGTCAAACCCGAACTACCAGTATCGAATGACACGTGGGGTCATAACCCGATCGACGCATTCGTCCTGGCCAAACTGCAGGAAGAACAACTGTCGCCCAGTCCGGAAGCCGATCGGGGCAAGCTGATTCGTCGTGTCTCTTTAGGCTTGACGGGTTTGCCACCGAGTCCGGAAGAAGTCGAGCGATTCCTGAACGACAGTTCGCCAGATGCCTACGAGAAACTTGTCGACCGGCTGTTGGCATCGAAACATTATGGCGAACGGTGGGCAAGCCGCTGGTTGGATGTGGCCCGCTATGCGGACTCGAACGGTTTCCAAGCCGATCAACTCCGCGATAGCTGGGCGTATCGGGATTATGTGATTCGGGCGTTCAATTCGGACATGCCTTTCGATCAGTTCGTCATCGAGCAACTCGCGGGAGATTTGCTTCCCGATGCCACCGTCGATCAGAAAATCGCGACGGGATTTCATCGCACTCCGACTTGCAATGTCGAAGCTGGTGTCGACCCGGAAGGAAACCGCGTGAATCAGGTTTTGGATCGGGTGAACACAACCGGCACGGTATTCCTCGGCACCACGCTCGAATGCTGCCAATGCCACGATCACAAGTACGACCCATTCACGCAAACCGATTACTACCGCCTGTTCGCGTACTTCAACAATACGCCTTTGGAAGTGAAACAAACGTCCGGCGTGACGTTCGATTTCGTTGGGCCAAGTATGCCCTTGCCGATTTCGGAGGAAGCACAATCTCGCTACGACGAGATTCAGAATGAAATCAAATCTCTCCAGGTAGAACAGAAGTCGCTTTCCAAAGAGAAGAAAGACAAGAAGGAAACCGACAAAGAACGCAAGCGGATCCAGAGCGTCATTGCGAAACTTCGAAAAGAGGCGGAGACGATTCAGCCGACGACGCTTGTCATGATTGAGGAAGAAAAGCCCCGCACAACGCACATGCTGAATCGCGGCAACTATCTCGATCCAGGTGAGGAAGTCTCGGCAGGCACACCGGAGACGCTGCACCCGCTGGATGAATCGTTGCCGGCGAACCGCCTCGGATTGGCCCGGTGGTTGGTGTCGGACGAGAACCCGCTGTTGACGCGTGTCACTGTTAACCGTTGGTGGAGCGGTTTCTTCGGGACGGGACTTGTTTCCACACCGGAGGACTTCGGCACCCAAGGCGAACCGCCGACGCATCCGGAGTTACTCGATTGGTTGGCGGTGGAGTTGATGGAAAACAGTTGGTCAATGAAACACATCCACAAGCAAATCGCGATGTCCGCGACCTTTCGGCAAGCATCCCGAATGTCTGCCGAACATTTGGACCGCGATCCTGGCAACCGATTCTATGCCCGTGGTCCTCGTTTCCGGATGCCCGCCGAACTCATTCGCGACAACGCTCTCGCGGTGTCCGGATTGTTGCAACCGGAGATGTTCGGTCCGCCGATCATGCCCTATCAACCCAGCGGCATTTGGCGGGCAGTCGGTCGGAACGCACCGAAGTGGGACACCGCGACGGATGAAAATCGGTTCCGCCGCGGCGTGTATGTTGTCTGGCGAAGGGCGGCACCGTATCCAAGTTTCATCAACTTCGACGCCCCCGACCGTGCAGCGTGTACCGTCGAGCGTCCAAGGACCAACACGCCATTGCAGGCACTCACGCTGCTCAACGATCCGGCATACGCCGAGATGGCCGTCGCGTTGGCTCAGCGAATGCTCACCGAAGCCCCTAGTGGAGAACCACACGCCGTAGCCGAATACGGACTCGAACTGTGTGTCGCTCGGGAACCCACTGCCAACGAAATTGACGCTCTCGTCCGGTTGTATACGCAAGAACGAAAACAGGTCGCGAACGAACCCGGCTTGGCCGTCAATCGGATGACAAACTTGCTTCCACGACTCCGGCAATACGACGACAACCTTCAAGAACTCGCCGCCTGGTTCGCAGTTGCAAATGTACTACTAAACTTAGATGAGACAATCACGTTGAACTAATTGGCATGAACATGAGACAACGCGTCTTCCTCGCAATTTCTGTAGGTCTCTACGTTTTGCTAGGCGGCGTTATGGGCGCGGTCTTGGGGCTACTCTTAATTCATTGGTACGCTCCCTGGTTGTATCTGCCAACCACGAAAGAGATCATTGTTGATATCAACGTCTTGATGGCGTCTATCACCGGATTTGTCACGCTGGTCTTGGGTACGTCGGAAACGACAGACTATGTCACCGCCTCGGCTAAGACACTTGCACTGACAATGGCGGGCCTCATGTTCTACTCGTCATGTGTTCTTCCACTACTGCTAGCAGCCGAACTCTATGATTGAAGATCTTCAATCGTCTGGAACTCCGAAAATGCACCGCCGTGATATGAGACAAGACAGCATCATTACCCGTCAAACTCGTCGGCAAATGTTTCAGTCCGCAGGGTGTGGACTCGGATCGGCGGCCCTCGCATCTTTGTTACATACCGATACAGCTACCGCCGCACAGCAGACAGAACCGTTGGCTCCCAAGTCATCGCACCGGCCTGGCAAAGCCAAGAGTGTGATCTATATTCACATGGTCGGTGCTCCGTCGCATCTTGACTTGTTCGATTACAAACCGACGCTGCAGAAACGGAATGGAGAACTCTGCCCGGAATCGTTGTTCGAAGGGCAGCAGTTTGCGTTTATTCGCTCGCGACCGAAGATGCTCGGCACACCGGACAAACCAGAGTTTCGGTTCCAACAGTGCGGCGAAGGTGGCGGAACGATTTCCAACTTGATGCCGCACCTGCAAGGCGTGTCCGACGAGATCGCGTTCATTAAGAGTTTGCACACCGAGCAGTTCAACCACGGACCGGCCCAACTCTTTCTGCTGACCGGCTTCAACCGCTTCGGTCGGCCGAGTCTTGGATCATGGGCAACCTACGGACTCGGCAGTGAGAACGCGAACTTGCCGGGGTTTGTGGTGTTGATTACCGGTTCGGTTCTCGGGGCGGGCAACAGCGCGTGGGGCAGCGGATTCTTGCCGACGGTCTACCAAGGCATCGAATTTCGCAGCCAGGGCGACCCCGTGTTGTTTCTTTCGAATCCCAAAGGCGTGGACTCCACCAGTCGGCGGCGGATCGTCGACACGATCAACCAACTCAATCAAACGCGATTGGCTGACGTTGGTGACCCTGAGATCGCCACACGAATTAGCCAGTATGAAATGGCCTACCGTATGCAAACTTCGGTGCCGGAATTGATGAGCATCGACGGCGAACCCGAACACATTCATCGCATGTATGGCACACAGCCCGGTAAGACGAGTTTCGCGAACAACTGCCTGTTGGCTCGGAGACTGGTCGAACGTGGCGTGCGGTTCGTGCAATTGTTCGATCAAGGTTGGGACATGCACGGTGGGGTGTTCAATAGTCTGCCGAAGAAATGCAAACAAGTTGATCGCCCGATCGCTGCCCTCATCACCGATCTCAAACAACGTGGCCTGCTCGATGAAACGCTGATTGTGTGGAGTGCCGAGTTCGGTCGCACGCCGATGGGGCAAGGTGATCGCGCATCGGTCGGTCGCGATCATCACAAAGATGCTTACACGGTTTGGATGGCCGGGGGCGGTGTAAAAGGCGGCGTCAGTTATGGGGAGTCGGACGAACTCGGCTATTCCGTGGCTAGCAATCCGGTGCACACGCACGACTTCAACGCCACGATTTTGCATCTGCTTGGACTCAATCACGAACGCCTGACGTTCCGCTTCCAAGGTCGGCAATTTCGACTGACCGATGTCGATGGCCATGTCGTACAAGATGTGCTGGCGTGAGTTCGCGCACCGTTCAAGTGTTAGACGAGAATCACACTTGAACCCGTAGGTACATCATGGACGAGAATTCAAACGGCAGACAGAACAATGCGGATTCGGACGCCACACAAACAACTTCACTCTCGTCTCAACTCGCAAACTTAGAACGATTGATCGCACTGCGGAACGACAATCTGCTCGATTCGGTCACACGGTTGCGGTTGCTCGAAGACAAGGTCGATCGCATCCTCGACATCGTCGAAGGCCCCGACAAACCACCGTTACTCACGTCGATCAATTCTCTCGAAAAAGACGTGGACCGGTTGCGAGATTCGGTCGGGTGGTTGCGAAGAATTGTCTACGGCGTGACCGCGTTTCTATTAGTGACGTTAATAGAAATCTTTCGCGAAGCTTACATCAGTCCGCATTAGATCGTCGAATGATCTTTTTTCAACATGCGGCTGACCTCTGTCAGTGCATCGTCGTCTTCGATCTGCGTCAGGATGCGGTACTGGCCGAGATCGCTTTCCGCCATCGCCCTGAGCAGTTCATTCCGACCTCGGGCATAAGCCCGGTGGATAAACCAATCCCGGATTAACGAATTGATGGCATAGCCGCCCAGAGCGAGTAGCAAGTACAACCACCAACTTTGCAAACTCTCCACTCGTACGCCGGCAATTTCGTCGTACCAACGCAATTCGATCGCCACGATCACCGCCAGAATCAGCAAACGTACCAACCACGTTAAGAAACCGCCGGCTTCTTCGAGTTGTTGGTTCACCGCCAACAAATGCCCGTAAAGTTCCTCGTGAGTTTTCTTGAGTCGACTGCCGGTGACCGGGCGATCGACTTCCAACTCTCCGTCCGCTCGACGAACCAGGAACTCTTCCCCTTCGTGCAGGAAATCTTCCAGACGCAAGGTGAGATCGGAAATTCGTTTTTCTTCGAGAGTTTGTGACTTTGCCTCGACCGTATCGGTCATATGCCGTCAATCCCATTCAGACAGTGAAAGAAGGCGTCGGCTGCAACAACTTGCTGCGGCTGACGCCTTTCATTAGACCGAACCGAATTCGGATTGTCCAGATTTTCATCCGCCCGTGCGAGCCGACAGTGATCTGCAGACCACCTAAACAGACTTCATGCGAGCGGTCACTTCTTCGACCACACGGTCTGCGGGAATCCGTTCTTGTGCGAGTGTGTCGCGGTCGCGAATCGTCACGGTGCCGTCCTCGAGAGTGTCGCCGTCAATCGTAATGCAGTACGGCGTACCGATTTCGTCTTGCCGACGGTAGCGGCGACCGATCGCACCTTGTTGATCGTATTGGCAGACAAGCCCAGCCTTTTTGAGTTCGTGATAAACCTCAGCGGCTTTCTCTGGCATCCCGTTTTTCTTGATGAGCGGGAACACGGCGGCTTTAATCGGGGCAAGCTGTGGGTGGAACTGCATCAGTGTGCGTTTTTCGAGTTTGCCTTTGTCGTCGGGTTGTTCGTCCTCGCGATAGGCTTCGCAGATGAACGCCAACGTCGCACGGTCGGCACCTGCAGCTGGTTCGATGACATGCGGCACGAACCGTTCCCGACTTTGGTCATCGAAGAACTGTAAATCCTTTCCGCTACCACGATACTTCGGTTGTCCGTGTTCATTCTGTTCGACGACCAGTTCACCGGCCTCGTTCTTGACGAGTTTCCCTTCCATGTGCGAACGGAGGTCGAAATCGCCACGGTGCGCGATACCTTCCAACTCGCCATATTCACCCGGTGACAAGAACGGGTACGCGTACTCGACGTCAGCGGTACCAACGGAATAGTGAGCCAGTTCTTCTTGGGTATGGTCGCGGAGAATGAGATTCTCTTTGGACAGTCCGAGATTAACGTACCATTGATATCGTCGATCGCGCCAGTACTCGTACCACTGGCGAGATTCGTCCGGTCGGCAGAAGAATTCCATTTCCATCTGTTCGAATTCTCGCGAACGGAAAATGAAATTCCGCGGCGTGATTTCGTTGCGGAAACTCTTGCCGATTTGAGCGATCCCGAACGGGACTTTGACCCGGCTGGTGTCCATCACGTTCTTGAAGTTGACGAACATGCCCTGCGCGGTTTCCGGTCGGAGAAACGCCGCGTCTTCTTCACCGCCGAGAGCACCGATGATGGTCTTGAACATCAGGTTGAATTCGCGGGGGTCGGTCAGTTCTCCCCCACACTGCGGGCAGCCAGGAGTGATCGGCGTGGGAGTTTCGAACTTGCCGGCTTCCTGCATGGCTGCAAAGACCGGAAGCTCGACAACCTCCTGATCGCCTACTGGTTCAACACCGTTGTCATTCGCGAAGGCTTTGAGACTCTTTTCGAGTTTACTCGCTTTTGTTTTTGACAGGGCCAGTCCGGTCGCTGTGTCGGGCACGAATGTCTCGACCCCGACCAAGACCGTTCGCCCGTCCTTATCGACCGCGGTTTGCAGGGCGACTTTGATGTGGTCGACGCGGAACCGCGATTTGCACTCTTTGCAATCGACCATCATATCGTGGAACAGGTCGTAGTGACCGGAGACTTTCCACACCTGCGGATGCATGATTTGACTGCACTCGACAGCACACATCTGAAACGACGATGGGGCACCGGCGGGTGTCGCCAATTCGTTATGATTGGTGATCATGTCCCGATACCAGGCTTCCCGCACGTTCCGTTTCAGTTCCGTGCCAAGCGGGCCGTAATCCCAAAAACCTTGGAGTCCACCGTAGATGTCGGAAGATTGAAAAATAAACCCCCGGCGTTTACAGAGAGCTACGATCTCGTCCATGGACTTCGCCATCGAAAGCACTTTCTTGCTAATTTCGGCTATCGGTTACTGACTTGCTGAAAACATGTTCGGTCATGTTGAGGTCAGACAAGATTCACGCGGCCCGTGTTCGGGTGATATTCCGGAACAATCGGCACGTGATCGATTTGGCAGGCGGTTTTGATGTCGGCGGTAAACCCGAGTCGTATGAGATTCCGCCCACCAATGCTGTCACAGATTTCATCGTAAAGATTGTTCTTCGTATTCCGGTAACAATCCATCGCGATGTGGGCTGCATCGGTACGTTCGATCGTCTGACCGAGAGTGTTGTAACTTTCAGTGCACTCAATCGCAATTGCACCGGCACAAAGAACATCTTCGCGGGTGATTCGACCATTGGTTCCGGCGCAAACGACGTGAATTGGCAATCCGGATTCCACTGCCGACCGCGTCACCATCGACAGGTTGACAAAGGCCCCAACGAAAATCCGCTGTGCGTGGCGAGATTCGGCCAACGCTTTCGTGCCATTTGTCGTTGTGAACACGACGGTTTTCTTGCCCACCGTCTTCGATATGTAGTCGGAGGGGGAATTGCCGAAGTGGAAACCTTCGATCTTCACACCACCACGCTCACCGCCCAGAATCACCGAGTCCTCGGGAAACTCAGCCGCCAGCTTTCGGGCTTGCTCGACTGACTCGCAGGGAAGGATGGTCTCTGCACCGGCCGCAAGTGCGGTGACCATTGTTGTCGATGCGCGGAGCAGATCGACGACAATCGCGACACTCCCGGTAAGAATATCTTCTGAGAGCGTATTGGGAAGAAAATGGACGTCGAGAAGCACGGAACCAGGAAACCTTTCGCGGATATGATTAATAGCGACAGATTCGACTGGCACCATTGAGGTTTTTGCTCCAGACGGTTCGACCTTCGGGCGTGACTTCGACCACACCTTCGGAAGATGAGATCAAAGTGTTGCCGTTAGACAACCGTTGGGCATCGAGCGGATTCTTGATGTTCTCGTGAGCCCACACCACTTTGCCGCTGGCATCATACTCGGCAACGCGTTTCGAGGTGGCTTCAGTCACGAGCAAATGCCGATTCGGCAACATCTGAGCTGATCGGGGTTTCCCAAGGTCTTTGAGTTCCCAGACGGGATCCCCATCCTGGTTGACTTCAACGACTTTCTGTGCCTGGTACAGCGTGATCAGAGTATGACCGTTGGGTAGCCGTTGGGCGTCCATCGGCGTGCCTGAAGTGGTGATTTCCCACGCCCTCGATTTGTCCGGTCGGTACTCGATAATTTTGCCGGTGTTGTAACACGAGACCAATGTGTTGCCATTGGTGAGACGCTGCACACTAAACGGGCGACCGGGAATGTCTTTGATGCTCCAGATCTCTTCGCCATCTTGGTTGTACTCAGAAATCGCCTGCTGAGTGTAGAAACAGACCACACGGTGACCTTCCGGGGTGCCGTCGCAGTCCCAGGGACCGTTGAGTTTCTCCATTTTCCAGGTTTCTTCACCCCGCTCGTCGAGTTCGACAACTTCCTTGCGTCCGTAGTAACAAATCAGGGTACGACCGAGTTCGACATCACCTTCGAGAATCGGCAAATTCAATGGCGTTGTGGCACCGTTTTGAGCGACCCACATTCGCCAATCGTTCGCCGCCTGTTGTCGAGAGGCCGGCTCATCGTAAGGAGTAAACTGGAAGCGTTGCCCGGTGGCCGATCGCAATGCTTGGGCCGCTTGCAGGCGAACGGGAAGCTCATCGGAACCCAGTAATTCGACGAGCGTTTCCAACGTGTCCCGATGACCATGATTGAGTAACGCCCGAGCAGCAACCAACCGCAGACTGTGGTCGTCTTGTTCCAGCAACGGCAGAAAATCCATCGTTGCCTCCGGGCCGAGTACCCGATCGAGTGCACCGACTGCAGCTACCGCAATTGCGGACTCCTCACTATTCAACAGTCCGCGGAGCCAGTCGGCATCGTCGACCGTCGCGGAAGTCGACAGGGCTTGTCGACCGGCACGTTGGACCGATTCGGTTTGAGCCAGACTCAAAGAGTTGGCGACCGGTTTCGCAAGCCCGGAGATCTTACGATTCTTAATCAGGCTGTACACTGCGAACAGTATGCGATCGGTTCGCGTGCGGTTCAATTTCAGAATCTGCCGTGAGCGCCAACGGATTTCCGGGTCGGTGCTTTCACCGGCTTCGATCAACACGTTGGGGCAGCAACCGGGCAGTTCCAACAACTCTCGGGTTGCTGCCTCGCGTCGGAAGAATTCATCGTCGCCGAGTTGTTGTGTCAACTCGTGGAGATGAGTCACCATTTCCGGAGTGGGATGCAAACTTTCAAGGAATTCCCGCAACGCGACATCGTTATCCTGAATTTCATATTCGGTCAGGATATCGATGTAAAAACTGTCGCCGGACGCCAGAGAGTTGCGACACAACAATGTCAAAATCATCCAGATGGTAAGATGAAGCAGTCGTTTCATGACGGCACCTGGATTCATAAGACAGAGTCGACGAAAGCGATTTGGGACCGATCAATTTTAGCCGCGACCTTCGATGGCAACATAATCTCGTTGAGTTTCGCCCGTGTAAATCTGACGCGGGCGGTAGATGCGGCTGCGGCGATCGTCGCGGAGTTCCTTCCAGTGAGCCAACCAACCCGGCAAACGTCCCAGGGCAAACATGACGGTGAACATATTGGTTGGAATGCCCATCGCGCGGTAAAGGATGCCGCTGTAGAAATCGACGTTGGGGTAGAGTTTTCGCGAGATGAAGTATTCGTCGGTCAACGCGACTTCTTCCAATTGCTTGGCGATATCGAGTAGCGGGTCGGTTTTGCCCATTTGATCGAGAACCGCATCAGCCGACTCCCGGAGAATATTCGCTCGTGGGTCAAAGTTCTTGTAAACGCGGTGACCGAAGCCCATGAGTCGGAAGTTATCGTTCTTGTCTTTCGCTTTCTCGACCCACTTTTTGTAGTCGCCGCCGTCTTCTTGGATCATTTCCAGCATCTCGAGGACCGCTTGATTCGCCCCGCCGTGAAGCGGCCCGGACAAGGCACTAATCCCGGCTGAAATCGACGCGAATAAGTCAGCCTGTGAACTAGCGACCATGCGAACCGTCGAGGTGCTGCAGTTCTGTTCGTGATCGGCGTGCAAGATCAGCAATTTGTTGAGAGCTTTGACATGCTCGGCGGGAACTTCGTAATCCTCGGCGGGCACGGAGAACATCATTCGCAGGAAGTTCTCACAGAACGTTAGGTGGTTGAGCGGGTAAACGAACGGCTGGCCAACCGACTTCTTGTAAGCATACGCCGTGATGGTTTTGACTTTGGCCATCAGGCGGATGATGTTCTGCTCACGTTCCTCATCGACGACCGGGTAATAACTCGAAAGCGAAGCGACCATCGAGGAGAGAACGGCCATCGGGTGGGCGTTCGGCGGAAATCCTTCGAAGAATTTCTTCATGTCCTCGTGGAGCAAACTGTGATAGGTCAGCTCATGTCGAAAATCCTCGAGTTCCGCTGTCGTCGGTAGCTTGCCGTAGATGAGTAGATAACTGGTTTCGATGAATGAACTTTGCTCGGCGAGTTGCTCGATGGGGTATCCGCGATACCGCAAGATGCCCTTTTCGCCATCGATGAAAGTGATCGCACTTTGACACGATCCCGTGTTGGCGAACCCCGGATCTAATGTGATGGCACTCGAATCCGAGCGGAAGCTGGTGATGTCGATGCCGGCTTCACCTTCCGACCCAACCACGACTGGGAGTTCATATTCTTTGCCATCAAGAATTACCTTGGCCGTGCTCATCAGATTCGTCCTTCAGGGTCAGCGGATTCTATTGTATTCAATTATTATGTGATTCTTGCCGATTGGCCGTCGGTAAACGCATTGAGTCGGGCCACTCGGTGTGTATTGTTGGGTTTTCTCGAAGTTTTCGCCACCCTACGCAAAGGAAAGTCGAGAAAGCCCCCGCAGCAATGAGTTTTGCTTCACCATACCATGCTTCGGCTTGCAGAGATACGAAATTGCAGCCCGTTCGCATCGAGAACGAAGTTAGCCGTCAAAAAATTGGCTTAACCCTCGCCCCACAGTGAGTTTAACCGCCGACGAACCTCCTGGGAACTCTCCCGTTGGGCCGGCGACTTTTTCGATTCTGCGGGTGAGTACACGTGCTCGTCAAACGATCCGCGAACGTCGTCGCTGAGGAACGACGTAAGTCGGCTGAACGATGCTGCAAAAAACTGTCCACGTTGTCCCAGCATGCGTTGCGGATGACATACAAATAACCGGTTCTTGGCCCGAGTGAGAGCCACGTAAAACAGCCGACGTTCCTCTTCGGTTTGTTCCGCCGAACCGGTGGCCATGTCCGACGGAATACTGCCCTCGATCGCCTGCAATACGAACACGCTGTCCCATTCGAGCCCTTTTGCCGAGTGGATCGTGCTGAGGACTAACCAGTCATCTTCGTCGGGTGCTGCGGGATCGCCAAGTTCTGCGGTCGATGACGGCGGATCGAGTGTGACTTCCGCGAGAAAACTTGCTCGATCTGCAAACCGGGCCGCCAGAATTTCCAGTTGTTCCAAATCTCGGAGTCGAGCGGCGGCGTGGTCGTGTGTTTCCTCGAGGAGAGGTTTATAGAACTCACGAACACGTTCGACTTGCGCAGAGACCGCCGCATCCGCCAACGGCCCGGATGACAAATCTTCCAACAGTTTCACAAATGGCTCCCATTGACCGCGAGTGCTGGCCGGGGCCTTGAATTCCGACCAGGCGGTCAGTGAACCATCGGCATCGCGGAGCGTTTCCATCAGTCGATTGGCACGGGCATTGCCAATACCGGGCAGCAAACACAACACTCGCGTGCCAGCGACGATATCTCGCGGGTTCTCTGCCAACCGTAGATACGCAAGCAAATCTTTCACATGGGCTGACTCGATGAATTTCAACCCGCCATATTTTCGAAATGGAATGTTCCGTCGAGTGAGTTCCAGTTCCAAACCCGCACTGTGATACGAAGCCCGGAACAACACCGCTTGATCCTGCAACCGCACTCCTTCCTCACGGGCTTTCAAGACTTGTTCGATCACGAACTCACATTGCGATTCCTCATCCGCACATCGCACCACCTGCGGACGCACACCGTGTTCTCGCTCGGACCAAAGCCGTTTGGCATGCCACTCGGCAGACTCGGCAATCACGCGGTTGGTCGCATCGAGAATTGGTTGCGTGCTACGGTAGTTTTGTTCGAGCGTAACGATCTCCGTGCCAGGAAATTCTTCTGGGAAATCGAGAATGTTCCGAACGGTTGCGGCTCGGAACGAGTAAATCGACTGCGAATCGTCTCCCACAACCGTGAGCCCTTCACCGTCGGGGACAAGGCGTTTCAAGATACTGGCCTGCAACACGTTCGTATCTTGGTATTCGTCGACATGGACGCGATCGAACAATCCACGAACGACGTCGGCTCCCTGTGGATTCTCCAAGAGTGCCAGCCAAAACACGAGGAGATCGTCGTAGTCCAGCACTACATGGGCTTCCTTGCGTTCGGTATACGCCCGGAACAATCGCGCGAGATTCTCCTCATGAGACACGTGACTGGGGAAGTCCTCGGTGAGTACGGTTTTCAACGGTGCTGAACGATTTACGCAGCGGCTGTAAATCGCCAGACAAGTGCCTTTGAGTGGGAAGCGGCGTTTCGCGTCGGACAGGTTTAAATCCGTTCGCACGACGTTCAGCAAGTCTTCGGCATCGCTGCGATCGAGAATCGTGAATTCCGGTCCGAGTCCCAGTACATCGCCGTACCGCCGCAGCAGTCGGAGTGCGACGGAGTGAAATGTCCCGCCGAAGACACTCGACGAATGCCGCTCGGTTTTGCCGACGGCTCGCAAAATGTCGTCGACCCGTCGCAACATTTCCGCTGCGGCACGTCGGCTGAATGTCAGCAGAAGAATTCGGCGAGGGGAAGTCCCATGCAGAATCTGCCATGCGACACGGTGAGCAAGGGTGGTCGTTTTTCCGGTCCCCGCACCGGCCACGATCAGTAACGGCGATTCACCATG
The DNA here is from genome assembly GCF_984380535.1 of Thalassoroseus sp. Lineage (NCBI taxonomy): Bacteria > Pseudomonadati > Planctomycetota > Planctomycetia > Planctomycetales > Planctomycetaceae > Thalassoroseus > Thalassoroseus sp. The sequence goes on along the minus strand of NZ_CFHRBF010000003.1, from coordinate 346,132 downwards.
CCGAACCGCTCGCTGTTGAGCTTCGTTCAGTTCCGCAATCAACGCATCGGACGGGGTTTTCGACACTGTCATCAAGAAGCCTGAATACAAGAAAGGCCGACGAACGGTTCTCGGATCAGGCTCCGTTATAGCAGGATGCATGCATATCGGTCGAATGACTGTCGTCCGACTTCTTAGAAACTCACCTCGAAGCCGTTACGAACGCAACTTTCGTCGAAGCTTCGTAAAGAGGCTGCCGTACTTCCGAGTTCGCTTTGGCGGAGACGTTTCCGACGCATCGGACTGAGCTTCTGCGAGCTGTTCAGCAATCGACTTCACTTTCGGTTTCACACTCGCCACGGATACGTCTGGGGAACTGCTTCCCAATTTCTCTGTCAAAGTGTCCTGAAGTGCAGACGCAAGTTGCTGATCAACCTCTCGGTTCCGCGGACTGCCGTAGAGTTCGGTTTGCGTGCTGATACAGGTATCGAGCACCAACGCGCCGATTTCCGCTTCCAACTCGAGGTCAGGCTCTGCTTGATGGAACGAATCGATCTGATCTCGAACCGATTGCAACACGTCCGCCGCGCCTCCATCCGGTGAAACCGGCTCGTGGATTTGCTGTTCGAAGTTGATGTCGTCATTGAGAACACTGTCGACCTGCGGCAGAATCTCATCGATGGTTTTCAGTGGATCGCCATACGAAGACGGCACTTTCGATTCGTCTTCGTGCACGCTGACGGCGTCTTCGATCCATTCGACTGGGAGCGATTGTTGAGTCCAGGGCGACACCTCCGGTTGAAGCCAACACGCTTCCTCGCGACGAAGTTTCTCCGTCGGGCAGATCGACGTCGTGACGGTCGCAACGCTCATCGTCGGTACCGGGCGTCCCGAGTCCAACGCTGCATATCGATCCCGGATCGTTTCTTCGGCGAAAGACCAAGCATACGGACCGACCGCTTGTCGAATCCGTTCGGTCTCGAGTGCGACCGGGTTCTCTTTCCACGACGGTAATGGCGGGACGATTACGGAATGTTCGACTGTGTTCGTCGCGGGTTCCGGAAGCGATTCAGACGCCATGGGTTCATCAGGCGATCCGAACTCGATCACACTCGATTCCGTCGTGTCGCTCGCACCGTCATCGATGGTCGATTCAATTGCATAGGCGGCGTGCGGAACATATGCCGGTTCGACCGATTCTTCGCCGCCAACCTCGAACACAGACGATTCTGGTGTTTCCACAACGGCGGTCGACTCGGCGGGTGATTCAATCTCCTCACCGATCACTCCTGCGTTGTCATCGTATTCATTGCCGAACTCGAAAACGGCGGCTTCCTCGGTCACTTCAGACGGGACGGCTTCGGTTTCGAGATTCGCTGCCGAGTCCACATTCTCAATGAACGACGAGTCCGCGGTTTCGTCCTCGAATGATTCTTCGCAGAACTGAACGTGCTCGGACGGAATAGGTGCGTTCGGCACGTTATTCCACTGCAACGGCAAGGGTTTCAAATCCTCCAACGCCTCGTGGACGCGGTCGACGCTAATCGGTTGCTCTTGCATCGCATATCCCAACAAAAGCGTATGGTCGCACAGTTGATTCAGACAGCGTGGCACACCACCACTCGCCTGAGAAATTGCCAGCATGGTCTCGGCCGAAAACACTCCGTCGACATTCGTGCCAGCCAGTTGCAATCGCTCGACCACGTATGTGATCGACTCTTCATGACTCAGCGGTTCCAGGAAGACATGGCAACCGATCCGCTGATTCAACGCTTCCATTTGCCGTTCGATTAATCGTTCTTCGAACGACATATGAGCCGACAACACCACACGCACCATTGGCACGCCGTCAATCGCCAAGTGTGTGAGCGTTCGTACTTCTTCCAGCATTGCGTCGCTGAGAAAATTCGCCTCGTCGACGATCAAGACCAGCCCACGAGTTTCCTCGCTAAGCTCACGCAACGCCGATTGCAGTTCCAGCCGAAGTTCTTGTTGATCGAGCCGGGTGTACGGATGACCGATCTCGTAAAGAATCGCCTGCAACAAGGCTCGCAGACTGGGATAATTTGCACTCGGCAGAGAGACGACCGTGAACTCGTCAGCCAGTCGCTCGGCCAAGTTCTGACAGACGAGAGTTTTTCCGAGTCCGACATCACCGGTGAGAATCCCGATGCCGAGATCTTCACGCACAGTGTGTTCGAGCGTTTCCAGAGCGGCTTCTGCCGATTCATTCGGCACGTAGAACGCCAAATCTGGAGTGGGTGCGAACGGACGACGGCTCAGCCCATACAGCGATTCGTACATCGGAACGCCAACTCCCTCGGCGACAATTCACAACTCAATAGACTTCGCAAATTCTGGCGCGTATCTCATCCCGAGAACACGTCGCTTCGAAGTCATCGACCGGCAGCCGAAACTCACTCCAGCAAATTCCCCGCAACCGGAAAAGTTTGGCTAGATATCCAAGCAGTGGGTATCAATGGACAGGAAACAGAACGCAGCGTCCTGGCCAAGAAAGTCGCCGAAACAAACACGCGACCGGTCCTAGGGAACGATAGCTGATTGTCCCTTAACGCATGTTCCCCGAATCACACGGCGTCGATTGGGTTGATCCGTAGCATTCGGCCTTGCACGAGGCTCCGACGAGCTTCTTCGAGGACTTGGAGATGACTGCATAAGTCGCCGAGATCTGCGACCGGGATCAGACCGCCCACCACGCGGCGGCAAAAATGGTCGATCAACACTTCCGCAGCCGGTCGTTCGGAACTGAGATCCTCGACGGTCTCCTTGTCCTCACACTTCCAGCGGATACAGTGGGTTTCTTCGATTGTAATGTGGCCCTGATCCCCTTCGACAACCAATCGAGGTGTCTCAGTCGAATCACCGGGTTGCAGATGGATTTCCGCGCGGGGCTTGAAACTCGCGATTCGCGGTTGACGAAATTCGACAACTAAATGTTCGCCCTGGCCATTCTGGGTTGCGTGAATCGTCGCAGGCGGTGTCCGAGCAATGTGCCGACACCAATCTAACAACGCCGTCAATTCAGGAGAGGCGACTAATCCAGGCTGGTCGGTTTGCATCGTCGCGCGGATCACACGCGGTGGTCCAATGCGAGTGGCTAACAACTCTTGCACGCGATGAGTTACAGGTTGGTATCGCCGCAGAAACTCCGGCATGAGTGTCAATCCGGTCGAAAGTCCACTCAGATGTAGCCGGGCGAGCGTATCCATCGGCAGCGTAACGGGACACGCGATCAGCGTCGGTTTGCGGGCGGCGATGGCGAATTGCAGCGGGCAATCACCTTGCCATTCGGCACTCAGCCATAGGATACCGCGGATGTCCGGTCGGCTCATCATTGCGTGAATGCCACCGATGGCGTCTGCATCGACACTCTTCGCAGCAGCGATCCCCCGACTGGGTACGCAGTCGTAGACCGCGCAGACGCGGACTCGCGACCTTAACGCTCGCAGCGCCGGACGATATCGTGACTCCCAGTCCGGCCCGAGGCCGATGATTCCCAAATTGACCATATTGGCTTGTCATCGAAAAGGTTACACCCCATCTGCGATGGGCTGCTCACCGTAGGTTTTCAAATCATCATACGGTGATTCCGAAAGGACACAAACCCAGATTCTCGAACTGGATTCGCACAATGCGTGGGAACAGCACGATGTCACAGCGAGAATTCCGAACTTCACTGCGTTGGATCAGAATAATCCCTGCATCCAATGTGCTAAAACGTTATACTACAGGAACAAATTAGACTAACCAACTTCACTCCACGAGGTCGGCCCGTGTCGGAAGAACCAAATGATCTGATTGATGGATATCGCCCTATCAATGAGATTTCGTCCGGAAGTTCGACGATCATCGAGGAAGTCGTAGAAGAAGCAAGCGGCACCCATTACGCAATGAAGCTGCTACGGCCCGAAGCGTTGGAAGATGCCGAGCACAAAGCGACTCTCAAGCGGGAATCGAAAATCGGTCTCACGCTGAAACATCCGAACATCATCGAAACTCATAAAGTCAAAGTGACAAAAGAGTTCGGTTATATTCTGATGGAGTATTTCCGCGCCCCGAACCTGAAACAACAGCTCAAAGGTGATTTGCCGGAGTTGCAATCGCGATTTCGCAAACTCTTTGATGGATTGTGTCAGGCGTTTGCCTTCATGCACGAGAAGGGCTGGGTTCACAAGGACATCAAGCCGGATAATATCTTGTTCAACCGTGGTGGCGAACTCCGGGTGATCGATTTCTCCCTGACGGTGAAGAAAGCCGGCGGACTGGGGAAACTCCTGGGTCTGGGTGGCAATGTTGTTCAGGGAACGCGAACGTATATCGCCCCGGAAACGATTCGGAAAAAGCCCGCTACCGAAGCCACCGACATCTACAGCTTGGGTATCGTCGCGTTCGAGGTGTTGACCGGACGGGTTCCGTTTTCCGCCACCACTCCGGGAGATATGCTGCGAGCGCATCTTCAAACGCCTGCACCAACGCCATCGGTCCTCAACCCGAACGTGACGACCGAAATGGACCGCATCATCGCAAAGATGTTGGCGAAGAAACCGGAAAATCGTTACAAGGACATGAACGAGCTTCACGCGGAACTTCGTTCTGTGAAAGCCTTTAAGGAAGATCCTACAGAGATGGCGGCTGCCAAGATTGCCAAAGCGGAAGCCGACCGAAAAGCGAATTTGGCTAGCTTGGGTAATCGACTCGACAGCCGAACCGATGCGGAACGGCAGGCGTTGGGTATCAAAGCGGAAGTTCCCAAGCCCAAACCGAAGGCGAAGATTCTCGCTCCGTCTAAGAAAAAGAAAGACAGTCCGACGCAGAATCAACCGGCTGCACAATCCCCGCCGCCACAGCAAATGCCGCCCGGGTATCCGCAGTATCCCCAGTACCCACAACAAATGCCGCCGGGGTATCCGCAATTTCCGCCGCAGATGCCACCTAATTACGGAGGCCAACCGTACCCGCCGCAGGGACCGCCTCAACAACCGATGCCACAGCAACAACCGCCACAGCCGGCTCCGCCTCAACAGCAACCGGCCGCACAGCAGAAGCCCCCTGCTCCGCAGCAGAAACCGAAGGACGAAAAACCAAAGGTGACTGACAAAGCTGCCGACCTGGAAGAAATGAGCATCGACGACCTGGACATTTTGTAATTACTGGTCATCCGGCCGAATCGCCCGCTAGTAACGACAGAAACGCGTCGCGAAAGCGGGCCACATTTTCGAGATTTCCGACCATTAGGCCGTATTCGCTCCAAAACGGTTCGAGCGTCCGCAGTTCCGGACCAATGAAGAACAGTCGCTCCCACTTCTCCCAGAACTCACCGAAGTCGGCTTCAAGCACGAACGATTCACTATCACAATCGAGATAAATGACTTGTTCATACTCGTCGAATGCCAAAAAGTCGCCGTTTTCGAGTTTGGCAAACGGAATCGATGCTCCCCAGGCGTATCGCTCACACGAGTCGTTGACGACCCATGATTGCAGTGCCCATTTGAGCATCTCGATCTTGGTCGAAACCAACTCACCCGGTGAAAGTAGCTGTGGCCCGCCGATTAACCGTTCTCCCGAGAAGCTGATGGCGAACCGTTCCTGGATTTCGGGCGTGAGTTCACGTTGATACCGGCCTCGAATGCCGCCGGCAACCGTTTGGTAGAACTCCGTCAAATCCGTCGGCAATGGGACTTCCGCAACGTGCGTTGGCACCGCAGCGGTTGGCGGGTCGATTTCGAGCGACGTCGCAAACCCCGATCGAGCCAATCGGAAAAAGAGTTGTTCGATCGTCGCGATCATCCCATGACTTCGTCAGTGTAGTATCGGGAATTCCCGGTTTTAAGGTCGATCACCTACGACTCGTGCAGGCGTCATTGCACTTTGATTTCGACAAACCGGCATTGCTGGTCCATTTGCATCGCGGATCTTTGAGAAAATTCCATCATGCGGGACTTCAGTGATGTTGAGTTTGTCGGTTTGTAACGATTCTACCTGTTCCCCGACTGGATGATCATTGCTTCTCCAAACTCCCACGCGGGGTGCCGGAAACGGGTGGACACTCTCATGACAAGGTTCCGATACACCCCCCAGTTACGCACAAATCGTCGTTGGCGTGGTCCGAAGGCTTTCCGCCATGCGACCCCGGCGGCTGAATTAACTTCCATAGTCTACTCTACATAGGCGGGGTACCGGATGTTACGTCCATTGTTCCGGTTTAGTCTGCTCCTGACGGTAGCAGCGTTTTCGATTAGCCCGATCCATGCGCAAGTCACACCGGGAACGGGTTTACGACTGGTTTACGATGACTTCGAAGACGAAAACTGGAACTTCGTCCACAACTTCCCCAAAAGTAGCGAAGAGCAGGACGGCCAGCAACGTTATCCGGCCGGCTACTCGACAAATGGCAAATTCGGTGAGGGACTCAAACGGGGACAACCCGACTTGATCAAACGGGTTGCCACGCCGCCCGGCGGACCGGCGGGAAGTTTGGGGTCGCTGATGTTGCGATCTCGCGATACCGGTATTCCCAACCGACCAGCGTACAAAACGAACCAAGACGATTTCGTCTTCAACGCCAGTTCGCATGTCGGAACGATCCCGGTTTACCGGTCCCCAAGTTGTGTATGCCGCGTTTATCTCCCGCCGTTTGATCAATGGGACAACAAGACCGGTACCACATTCGGCTTCCGCGGCGACGTCCAAACGACGAAGGAAGAACAAAAAACGAAGAAGTTCTTGTTCTTCAAGCGGAAGAAGACGGTCAAAGAAACCGAACTCTACTGGCCGGGAATGTTCATCCAGTTCAATAGCAAATCGGATCGCCAGTACAACTTCGATTCCGCGGTGATCATCATCCGTGGTGACGAGACGGGCGAGGATTTCGTCGGTCCGCAGATCAAGCAAGTCGGCTGGTGGACATTGGGAATGTCGTTCACGCCGGACGGACGCGTTCACTACTATGCAAGCCCAGGGGTCGACCCACTACAGCCTTCCGATCGTATCGCCTCGAAATTCCCCTACGGTTATAAGTGCGAACAATTCAACACCTGCTTCTTCAACATTACCAGCCGCGACGACAATCGCACCTGGTCGACACCGTGGATCATCGATGACGTCGCCGTCTATGCCTTGCGTCGCTAGATCTGAACATCCATAACGGATGCAGAAGATTATCAACGGCTAAAGCCCGTGCGTTTGACAAGCTGATTCCACCCAATAGGGTGGTTGCCGACTCCGTGCCGCCGGTTCATCCCCTCATCCGGCGGCGCGGAGTATTTTTATGCGCTCGTGAATTGAACATGATTGGCCGCGAGAAGTCTTGAAACGAGTCTGGCGATTCTTTTAAGCCAACTCGACCAAGACCAACGCGAGTTCATCGGCACGAAAAGTCATACGATGATCCCCGACTGCGACGATGCAGGGGCTACCTGCACGGACCATTCGCACGCCCACGCCTTCGCGAAATCCCATCTCTGCGAGTCGACTTACAAACTGCTCATCGCCGTCGACCTGCGCAATCCGCCCACATTCGCCAGAACGTAACATCTCAAGCGGAATCATGTGAGACACGGAAAACCCTACGAAAATGGCGTGAATAGACCAGCCCAGTCGCAACCTACCGATCTCGTCGTCTGAACCAGTAGCGAATGGCTGATGAAATCCCAGCGTAGCGAAAGTCATCGTCAATGTAATGTTCGATGACGTAGAACGCAAAATAGTAGGCGCGAGCAAAACACCAGACGCACACCGCCAATAAGACAGCGGTTCTCCACTCTGGCGATTCTAACAAGATTAGCCCGCCCGAGATAATGCCGCCGATGACGAATAGGATGGCCTTCAGGTACATCCAACGCGGATTCTTGAGGTCACCCATTAGTCGATGTTTCCTTCGGCAAGCTCTTTTTCGTCGCGCTGATCCGGGTTTTTGCGCGGGAAATTCCCGTTTTCATGCCGTTCTAATTTCACGAATTCGAAGTCAATTTGCAAGATTTAGACTTCGCCCAATGCTCGTCGTGGAAATGCAATAAATACCGAGGTCGTCGAGAGTTGCAACGCAACTTCTGCAACGCTAGTCTTGACCGAGCGTTCGACTGATCTACATTTTAATGGCGGCGGAAAGGATTGGAGGTCACCATGACCCAACTCGACAAACTCCGACCTGGCGAACGCGGTCGAATCGTAGATATTCACGGCGACGATGCTATTGCCATCCGTTTGATGGAGATGGGATTAGTCGATGGCGAAGAGATCGCGGTGATGGGTTACGCCCCATTGGGGGACCCTGTTGAATGCCGTGTTCGTGGCTATCGAATTTCGCTGCGGTTAGCCGAGGCGAAACGTGTCGAAGTGGAACGGATTCCATCGACGGAATCCCAAGCGTCGGCCCCCTCCTCAGGAGAAACAACGTGACAACCCCTGATCCAACTTCATTAGACGGACTTCGCGACCACTGGCTTGATCACATCCGCGATGTGATTCGTTCCCGCCATTACACCTGGCTGCCAGAGGGGCTCGGCGGTGAACCGGTAGACGTCGCCATGACTTGCCTGCTGACAGACATCATGCATGTCTGCAAACGCTGCAACGTCGATTTCGATCAGATTCTGGATGCTAGTCGCAAACGCTTCGAAGTCGAGGAAGCCGAAGCCGCGGAACAAAGCGACCTTTAGTACCGGATGAATTGAAACCTTAAGCTCCGTTATTCCCGCCGCATCGCGGCCATCCCGCGTAAGTGCTTATCGTTGAGATAGTTCCCGGGAATGAAGCTCACCTTGTTGAACGGAACATCGATCGCAACTTGAATCAGGTCGCCGGAATTTGTATTGGCGACCTGGTTGCCAGCATCGGGGTTACCGGGAGCCGGCGTGACGGTGATGTTGATGACGAGATCGCCGGCGGCAACGTTTGCTGCCTGAAGCATAAACGTCTCGATTGTCGACTTCACATTCGAATTTGTTGCCCCGTCGATGATTGCCTGTCGGGCACCCTCACGGGCTGCGTTGGTTACGAGTTGGCTGACCATCATTGCCCGACCGAACTCGACGATGCCAAGCGTAACCATCATAAAGATGGGCAAAACCAACGCCATTTCGACGAGAGCTGTACCTCGGCGGGTATCAGTCACATGTTGGGTCATCGGTTTTCGACAATCGCTTTTTGCGTTTCGTGTCTTCATAATTTCATACCTTTCCCGCGAATCGATCCACCGCAATATCGGTGCGATCTCTCCGGGGTGTCGAGACAACATCTGCTGAAACGTAGCTCACGTAATCGGCAGCGTGGAGCAAACTTGCGAAAATTTCGAATTCCTCGAGTTTTTTGCTCAAGTGTTGTCATGCGATCGGCTGCGACTGTCAGTTCTCAAGGTGTTGCAACCTTGATGTCATCGGTACGTGAGTCCGGTTTGCCCGCAAAGTTTGTGTAATCTCCGAGAACACCGCCCACGACCTAAACTATTTAACATGTGCAACTTCTCAATAATTCCTGAAGTCGCGGATTGGTAAACTCCGATAAGTTCTTACAGACGCGGGAAGGATTTGACTCGCGTCAGCTTTCCGGCTCCCAAAGACGTGAGCCGCCACAGACCGCCGCCGCACGCCACTCGACAGCACCACGCCGGTTCGCTTCCGCCCGTCGAATTGCGAACTCCGTTGCCCAGTGATTGCTTGTCAGCCACCATCGCCCAACTGCCTACCCGCCTTCACGCACCGAAAGGATTTCGTTCATGCTTTCTCTCCGTTTTTGCTTCCGTATTGCCCTTGGTATTTTGATTGCCTTTGCCGGTTTGGCCGTCGTTGCCTACGCCGACGAACTACCGACCATCGAATTTGCAGGCCCAGCGATCGCCGAAAAACCGATCCGCCCCATCCAAGTTGCGGAGCCAATCGTCGATGTCACAGACTTAGGTTCCGAGACCGAGAACGTTCTCACCAACGAGCCGGCGATTGAAGTTGTCATCACCAAAGTCGAAATCATTCTGCCGATCAACATAACCGCCGAACCCAAGAGACCGGCGGGTCCCGCGATTGCCGAGAAGCCGATCGTCGGCGAAGTTCTCGAAGTACCTGTTGTCGCTGAAGTGACTAAAGAACCTGTTGTCGTTGAGCAGGTCGAAGAACTGAAAACGGTCGAGTTAGTTCAGTCGCCAGTCGTCGGACCTGCGGTCGCCGAGAAGCCAGTCCGAATCTTGGCCAAACTCGGACCAGCCGTTGCCGAGAAGCCAGCTCCGGTCGAAATCGAATTCGCCGAAGTCGAAGTGGCCGAAGTTGAAGTGACCGAAGTTGAAGTGACCGAAGTTGAAGTGACCGAAGTTGAAGTGACCGAAGTCGAAGTGACCGAAGTTGAAGTGACCGAAGTTGAAGTGACCGAAGTTGAAGTGACCG